>JAJYIS010000032.1 GCA_021789945.1 Thermoplasmata archaeon
TATACGGTCGGCCCCTGCGCCCGTCGCGATCTTGTTCTCCCTTATCACGTTGTGCGGGTAGACGCGTATCTTTAGGTGGTAGCCCGTCAGGCCGATCTTCTTGGCGAGGTATCTGTTCGCGGATATACGGGCTGCCTCGAGCGCGATGTGGCGTATCTGGCACTGCTCCGAGACATGCAGGGTCATCCTGACGGCGAAGTCTGCCTTCTTCCCGTGCTCGAACTGGGTGATCCTCGATGCAGGCACTCCGCCCATGTACTCCCTGCGGCTGTAGGCCTGTCCTTTGATCTCCCTGTACATGCTCCCGGGTTTGCGCGGCATAACATCACCAGTCTGGAATTCCGCTTCAGGTCTGCGGGATAATGCTGGTCATATTTAAACCTCACTGACCGCGGGGCTGAACGAGTCCCGTGGCCAGATGCACTGGCCAGCGCCGCCAACGGTTATCTATCCCCCGGGAGATTACCTCAAACGATGGCCCGGAGATATGTGGGGAAGAGGGACGCGAAGGACATCGCGTCCGAGCGCATCGACCGACTGTTCGAGCTGGCGGAGCAGGAGGCCCACAAGGGCAACCATGGCAGGGCGAAGAGATATGTCTCCATGGCCCTGAGGATGGGCGAGAGGCACAAGGTCCGGGCCGGGCACAAGAGGACTTATTGTCCGGAGTGCCTGACCTACTTCGTCCCACCAAGGAACGTCCGCGTCCGCACGGGCAGGGGCAGGGTTTCGATGACATGCCTCGAGTGCGGGCACGTGCTGAGATATCCGCTGGGGAAGTGAACTGGAAGGTGAGTGTCCTGGACAAGAAGAGGATCGTCGAGCTCCGGGGGAAGGCGCAGGCGCTTTCGCCGACCGTGTACATCGGCAAGGACGGCGTGACGGCCGAAGTCGTCTCAGAGCTCGTCCGCCAGCTCAAGAAGAACAAGCTCGTGAAGGTCAGGCTGCTCCAGTCCGTCGGGGACGAGCGCGAGCCCGTCGCGGAGAGGCTCGCGCGAGATTCGGACTCCGTCCTGGTCGAGGTCAGGGGAAGGACCGTCGTCCTCGCAAGGGATTGAGCCAGACGGCCAGACGACCATGTTTTAATACCGATGAAGTGAATGCCAGCAGCGCAAGAAGTGGACATCGATGCTCGACGCCAAGTTCATCCGGGAGAACGAGGGCCTGGTCCGCGAATCGCTGCAGAACAGAGCATATGACGTCTCGTTCCTGGACAGGTTCCTCGAGCTGGACGGGAAGTGGAGGGCGCTCACCGAGGAGGGCAACGCCCTTCGGAAGCAGAGGAACGAGGTCTCTGAGCAGATCCCGAAGCTGTCCGATGAGCAGAAACGCCTCAAGATAGCCGATATGAAGGGCATCGCGGACAGGATCAGGACCATCGAGGCCGAGGTGAAGAAGATCGAGACGGACAGAGACGACCTCCTCCTGAACATCCCGAACGTGCCGGACCAGAGCGTCCCCGTCGGCAAGCTGGACGAGGGAGACGAGTTCTTGAGGACCTGGGGACAGCAGCGCGTGTTCGACTTCCAGCCTCTGAAGCATTGGGAGATCGGAGAGAGGCTGGACATCATCGACTTCGACCGCGGGGCCAAGGTCGCAGGCACGGGGTTCTATGTCCTCAAAGGGGACGGCGCTCGGCTGGAGAGGGCGCTCATCAACTTCATGCTCGACCTTCACGGGGACCAGGGCTACCGCGAGCTCTTCCCGCCGGCGGTCATCAACCGGAAGAGCTGCATCGGCACTGGCCAGCTCCCCAAGATGCACGAGGACATGTACTGGATCGAGAGGGACGACCTGTACCTCAACCCCACGGCCGAGGTGCCCGTGACGAACCTCTATTCGGAAGAGATACTCGACCGCAAGCAGCTGCCGATATACCACACGGCGTACCTCCCTTCATTCAGGCGCGAGGCGGGAAAGCACATCGAGACCAAGGGAATCGCGAGGGTCCACCAGTTCAACAAGGTCGAGCTCGTGAAGTTCGTGCTCCCGGAGACTTCACCCCAGGAGCTCGAGGCTCTCACCGCGGACGCCGAAGCGGTCGTCCAGGGGCTAAGGCTGCCGTACAGGATCCGCCTGCTCTGCACGGGCAGCCTCGGGTTCCACTCGGCCAAGACCTACGACATAGAGGCGTACGCCCCGGGCATGGACCAATGGCTCGAGGTCTCCTCGTGCAGCAACTTCAAGGAGTTCCAGGCGAGAAGGGCGATGATCAAGTTCAGGCGGGAGCCGCACCTGAAGAGCGAGTTCGTCCACACGCTCAACGGTTCGGGCATCGCTCTCCCGAGGACGATGGTGTCCGTGCTGGAGAACTACCAGAACAAGGACGGGTCCGTGACCGTCCCAGAGGTCCTGCGGCCGTACATGAAGGGCACTGAGGTCATCCGCTGAGCCCGGGCAGGTTCGCAGTCTCACACCTGAGAATCAGCGGTGATTGCCAGCACTCGACCCTATATATCATCTCGGAAGAATAGGAACGGCAGCCGAGATCCGCGACGATGGACGAAGACAAAGGGTTCGCAGTGCTCGTAGGACGGGCGTTCCTCCGCGAGCTGGAAGCAGGTCACACGGAGTCCGCAGTCGCTTTTGGAAGGGCTTTTCTCCTGGCCCTGGGGATGAAAGGTCCCATCGGGAAGGAGTTCAGCCCGCTCGGCCATGGCAGGACGTACGGGGAGCAGCTTGCGCTCGTGCACGAGTGATCCCCCGTCGATCAGCTGGAGATGTCTGCCAGCTTATGGCCCCCGCGACGCAGGGTCATCTTCAGCAACGAGGGCGCGCCGAGGGCCGTCGCCAAGCCCATGAAGACCACCACCGAGTAGGTCGAGTCAGTGATCAGCTGGGGGACGCTGGATATGCCGATGAACGCTATCACCAGGGCGATCTCCAGCCTCGGGGTCATCCCGACCCCGACCGCGACGGAATCCCAGATCTTCATGCCCATCATGCGCGCGGGTATGGCGCACCCCACGACCTTCGTCACGATCGCGACTGCCGTGAGGGCGAGCGCGAACCAGATCGAGTCCCACACCTGCCCGATGTTCACAAGCACCCCCAATGAAACGAAAAAGAGCGGTACGAACATGGCCTCAAGGTACATTGTCCCCTTTCTGAAACTGTCCCTGAGAGGCGATCCTGAGAAAGCAGTGCCCGCAACAAACGCGCCCACGATCGCCGTCAGCCCGATCAGCTCCGCGATGAACGAGTAGAGGAAGGCGATCGTGAGAGCGAGCACGAAACCGCTCATCGGCAAGTTCCTCCTGAAGCCGGACGTCTGCACGTCAAACACCAGCTTCGTGAGGAACTTGGAGCCCAGCCACGCGCCCAAGACCACGAACAGCACTGCTCCCAGGACGAGCAGGAGCAGGGCGACGACGTCGAGGCCGCCACCGGATATGCCCTTGGAGATGGCCAGCACGACCATGCCGAGGACATCATCCACGACCGCCGCGCCGATCATGGCGTACGCGACGGGCGTGCCGATCATTCCGAGCTCCGAGGTGACGCCTGCGGTTATCGCCACGCTCGTCGCTACCAGGGTCGCGCCGATGAACACGGCGTCATCGCCGTAACCCATGTACACGGCCACGAGGTACCCCGCAATCCACGGGAGCAGGACGCCTCCGAGCGCGATGGCGATTGAGCGCCTCGTGTAGATCTCCTTGAGGTCGCACTCCAGGCCTATCATGAAGAGCATGATGATGGACCCGAGCTGTGCCAGCATCGTGATCGATTCCGAGATCCCGCCGGACGGGCTCGAGGTCTTGATTATGTGGAGGAGGCTCGGGCCAATGAGGACGCCCACCACGATGTACGCGATGAGCCTCGGCTGGCCCAGCCTCGCGAAGACGAAGCTGGACAGCAGGGAAATCGCCAGCAGGAATGTGAGCTCGAACCACACATCGTTCAGCAGGCTGTCCAGGATCGAGGAAAGGTCCATCGCTCTCGCGCGCGTAAACGCCGGGAGGGCATATGAACCTCGCGTCGGTTCATGTCCCGTAGACCCTGCCCTTGACCAGCCAGAAGTCCACCATGCTCCCTCCGTCGACGGCGAACAGCTTCGATGCGAACTCCTCTGGAAGGCCCTCGATGCACGCGCCGAAGTCGACGCTCCAGTTCCCCCAGCGTTTCCCGACCAGCTTGCCGATCGCCGGCAGGTTGGGGGAGATGCAGCACGCGAGGCAGTAGCTGTCCTGGACGCCGTCGGCAGGGCCGAGGACCCTCATCATCTTGGGGAGGCCGACCTCGAAGAGGACCTCGAACCGGAGATAGAGCCCGGAAAAGAACTGGGCGGGGAAGGGCGGGTAGGCGATGGGGTTGAGCGCCCGTCCCAGGTTGATGATGAAGGTCTCGAGCGAGTGTATCAGCCATCTCAGAAGGTCCACGATGGCGTCCCCCGAGACCACGAAGGACGTCCTGATGCCGATCCCGGCCGACCCGCTCGCGTCGGTCAGCTCGACCGTCAGGTAGAATATGACCTCGTGGATGATCTCCTTCACCATCGCCAGGATGTTCTCGATGAAGTTGTCCAGCACGCGCTTCGCGAACAGCTCGACGAATCCGAGGGACGCCGAGACCTCCTCGAGCTTCGTCTCCAGGAAGGCCTCCTTGAACGCCTCGAAGAGCGCCTTGGCGATGAAGTCCGAGCTGGGGAGCAGCGCGGGCAGGCCGTTCGAGAGGTCCATGCTTCCCTCTCGGAAGACCCACTTGGGGCCCCCGTCCCAGTTGCGCTGGTTCGTCCTCCCGTCGTTCGCCGTGTCTCTCAGCATGGGGGTGGCGTCCACGGTCCTTCCGTCCGGGTCCATGAGGACGATCGAGTCTCCGTCGTTGAAGGGGTCATCGGGGTTCCCGTTGTCTATGGACGCTTGAGGGAACGTGAACACCTCGACCCCGTATGCGGGGATGGTGCCCGATATCTCCATCGAGCTGGTCTTCCCGTGTACGGTCGACAGGGTCCATCCGTCCACGCTCCTGGCCTCCTTCAGGGGGTTGTAGAGCTCGACCCACTCATGGCCAGCATCCTCGCCCTGGGGGTTCGACTCGAACTCGTTTATGACGATGTCGGTGGGGAACGGGCTCGAGTACCTCAGCCGGAGCCCGGCCTCGATCGAAGCCGAGAGCCCGAGGACGGGCAGCGGTATGTTCGACAGGAACTCGCCGATGCCTGGAAGGTCCGAGGTGCTCACCCTTGCCGAGTCGTACGGCTCGACCTCAGGTATCATCAGGTCCAGCGCCCAGGTCGGGCTGACGCAATGCGCCTCGACGAACCTCCTGAGCACGCGCATGAGCGGGTCTATCGTGACATCGATCGTCGCGGACCTCAAGGAGATCGTGCCGTTCGCGAGCACGTCGTAGGTCCCGTCGGTCATCCGGGCGACGCGCATGCCCAGCGTGATGCCAGGGCCCATCCTGTCCGAGTGCAGCGTCAGGCGGAGAAGGTCCGTCCCATGCCTGTATATCAGGTCTGGGAGATTCGTCTGGACCGTCATCACGAGCCCGAACATCGATATTCTGAACTCCACCCTCCCCGTGATGTCCAGGAACATCTTGACCGCGCGGGCCAGCGCGGAATCTGCGACCTTCCGGACGAACTCCTGGAGGTTCCCGACCAATGTCTCGAGGGTCGAGGTCAGGGCCTTGATGACCCTGGTCGCGAAGCTCGAGAGCACCTCGAACGCGCGGGCGGCGAACCCGAATATCCTCTCGAGGCCGTCCATCACCCATCCGATGGCCCGTCCGAGCTTGTCCCAGATCATGTCCGCGAACTTCTTGAGGACATTGACCGTGTCCGAGAGGATGGTGTTCGAGGGATTGTACTCGACGCCCATCAGGGGCCACGCTGAATGGACGACAATCGGGAAGGAGAGCTCCAGCCTCACGCTCCTGGCCGACTCGGCCGAGTCCCCGCAGATGCCCGTGAGCTCCGAGTTGTTCGACTTGACCCTGAGCTCGATGAGCCCCAGGACCGAGACGGACCACTGCGTCGAGTACGGCTTCGCAGACACATTCGCAAGGTCGGTGAGATGAGTGTTCGGGTACTCCGACCTGTCCCGCTCGTAGTCCCAGGGCCTCTTGAGCTGGACCAGGAGCTCGCCCGTCGGGAACAGGCCCTCGAGCGAGGAGTAGCCAGCCTGGGGATTGTACGCGACAGTCCTCATTGCCGGCATTCCGCCGGGGACGGCCACGGAGACGGATTCCTGCGTGACCCTCCCCGAAGCCTCCGCCGCCCGCCTGTCCCCTTCCCAGAACTCGAACCTACCGCTGCCGTCGACATGGACCGCGCGCTTCATGCCAGAGATGTCCTGCTGGAGCAGGATGTCCTTCGCGAACAGGCCAATCGAGTCCTCGATCATGCTCTGGAGGCCGGGGAAGCTCCCGGACCCGAACGCGAGCATGGCCGCGAACGTGTCGACCATCGGGCCGGCGAACCCGTCATCGCACTTGTAGGCCGAGCAGTTGACCTGCCGCGAAAGCGAGCCCAGGTGATGGACCACGATCTCGGCTATCGTGCTCGAGAGGGCACCGCCGACGCTCCAGCCCGAGTCGAACTCGATGTCGCTCCTCACGATGTCCGCGAGCTGGTCCTTCACGGGAACGACCAGGTCCGGGATGAAAGAGTACGTGGCAGAGTCGAGGGCGGCCTCCGCGAGACTGTCGTAGCCGCGCTTCGCGATGTCCATGAGGTCCACGAGCGACAGCCCCCTAGAGGCCACGAACTCGGAAAGCATCGACGCGAGCTCGTACTGCGCGCTGAAGAGCGGGAGACTCCTGCCCGCGGCGGCGACGGCGTACGGGTCGAGGTTGAGGTGGACGGAGCCCGTGCCGCCGGCGAGCCTGGAGAACAGGTCCTGGCCGTCGGCTGGGTCGACCGTCAGTCCGTCCACCTGCAGCTCTGCCACAGACGCGATGTCGAAGGCCATCCGCGTGACGCCGTCTGAGGCCAGCTGCTTCGCGCTCGCCTGGCATTCCTTGAACTCAGGGTAGAAGTCCCTCCATGCATCCGATGACAGGAGGTCGTACTCCGGCAGGTCCACGCTGGCGGAGACATTCCCCAGCCATACAGGATACAGGTTCCCCTCGGCGTCCTCGACGTAGTACACCCTCTCGGGGATCAGGACCGTCACATCGGCCTGCGATGAGAACGTGACGGTGTACTGAGCTGGGTCGCTCGTGGTCGAGCCGAGCGACCTCAGGAGCCAGGACCTCACCGACTCGTAGGCCTTGTCCTCGCCCGTGAAGTACGATATCAGTGAATCGACGGAGGATGCGATCCCCTCGACGGCGCCCTTCGCGGCGTCGAACGACCCGAGCAGGCCAAAGTACTCCATGGACTTCAGGACCAGCTGGTCCGCGTAGCCGAAGACCGCCTGGGCGACGAGGGTCCTCGCGTCCAGGGACACTTTCGTCTTCCCAAGGAACCACAGGAACAGCTCGGCCGGGTCGAGGGCCCTAGGCACCGAGGAGCCTACGGCGAGGATCCCGGGGGCCCCAGGATTGCATGCGCGCACGACCTGGGAGGCGAACTCCGGGTCGTAGGTCCTGAACAGCCTCAGCTGCTCGAGAAGGAGTCCGACCGCGACCGCCCTGTAGACGTCATCCTCAGTGAGTATGTCGGACGTGTTCGAGCCTGATGTGAACATCGGCTGCCCGTAGCCCTCGAGGACCCTGAGCTGAGCGAGGGTCGACAGCATGTAGCTCACCATTCGGCCGAGGTCCGCGCACTCGCCCGCCGATGACGACTCGAAGGCCCGGAGCTTGGACTCCAGGAACGGCAACGCGGAGATTATCGGCCGCTGGAAGGACAGCGAGCGGACAAGCGAGGCGAAGTGCGAGGTCGCCTTCGCCGTGAAGTTCCCGACGGCGACGTAATATGGATTCGCGGCGACGACTCCGAGTGTCTCATCCGAGGGGCTCGAGAGCCGGTCGTAGTCCACCTGCTGGCCTTCGATCTCGAGGCTGTCCCTGCTCGACTCGTCCGAGGGAGAGAGGTCCAGTGTGTTGCGCTCCACGAAGTACAGCCCGCCCGTCCAGTTCGTGACATCTATGTCGAAGCTCTCGCCCATCCTGGGAAATGAATCAAGGATGTATTCCCTCATGGAGGCGACGAAGGCCTCTGAGATCCTCGACTCGTTTATCGGGAACTCTTCCCAGCCTTTCATGATGGACTGCGCTCTCGACGCCGCGCACAGCGAGAGCTCGTCCTGCACGCCGATGAGGCCTCTCTCCATCGAATCCAAGAGGCGCGTCCGCTGCTCGCTTCGGATCTCGTCCATCTGGTTCTTGGCGATGTAGGTGCCCGCAATCGCCGACGAGACCAGGAGGACGACGGCGATGACGGAGAACGAGACCTGTCCGCGCGTATCCGACCTGAAGCTGCCATCTGTGCTCCCCGCTGACGAAGGCCTGTGGTTCGCCCTTCTCATGACCATCCCGGGAGAACGACCGGAGGCGCGGGTGTAAATGATTCCAGCTACATGCAGCGTACAGATGGTACGGGCATGGCCCTTTCTCGACCTGACTCATGATTATATATCGAGCACGCGATTCAAGTAGCGGGATGGGATGCGTTGGACACAAGCAACGCTTTGCTCTTCATATTCGTGGCATTCCTAGCCGCGAAGATCGGAGGGGAGGTGATGGAACGTCTCAGGATGCCCGCCGTCACCGGAGAACTGATCGCGGGGATAATCCTCGGACCGACTCTGTTCAACATCATCACATCGCAAGACACCTTCTTCGAGGTCCTCGCGCAGCTGGGCGCGACGTTCCTGCTGTTCTCCGTGGGGATGGAGACCAAGCTCGCTGAGCTCAAGAAGGTCGGCACGACGGCCGCATCTGTCGCAATCCTGGGGGTGGTGATGCCGTTCATCCTCGGCTACTATGTCTCCATCCTGATGTTCGCGTCGTCGATCGAGGCGATGTTCATAGGAGCGTCCCTGGTCGCGACGAGCGTCGGGATAACGGCGCGGGTTCTCGACGACATGGGGATGATCCACACGCAGGAGGCGAAGATCATCCTCGGCGCGGCGGTCTTCGACGACATTCTCGGGATGATCGTCCTCACGCTCGTGGGAGGCGTGGCCGCGGGACAGCTGAGCTACCTGAACCTGGCGATCGTGATCGGGGAGTCTCTCTGCTTCGTCGCAATCGTCGTGATGCTCGGGACGAGAATCGTGAGGTACGCCTCCGGGAAGAGGGAGGTCCGGTTCGACAGGACGACCGGAGGGGCCTGGGCGGTCCACTACTCCACGAGGGCCTTCCACAGGGACAACTGGCTCAACAAGCTGGTGCAGAAGCAGGCGCCCTTCGTGGTCATCCTCATCGTCATCTTCGGCCTTTCGGCGATGGCGTCCGAGGTCGGCCTCGCCGCGATCATAGGCGCGTTCTTCGCGGGGCTGATATTCTCCGACACCAAGGAAACCTACGAGCTGGAACAGAAGTTCGAACCTCTGAACGTCCTGCTGGTGCCGTTCTTCTTCGTGGTCATGGGGGCCAGGGTTGACCTCAGGAACGTCACAGGCGTGGTCCCGTTCGCAATCGTCATGACAATAATAGCGATCCTCAGCAAGCTGATAGGGTGCTCGCTCGGGGCCGTCACCAAGGGGGAGAGGACGGCGCTCATCATAGGCGCTGGGATGGTGCCGAGGGGAGAGGTCGGCATCGTGGTCGCAATGATGGGGCTGACGATGGGGACTATCTCGCTCGACACCTACTCGGTCATCATCCTGGTCTCTCTGGCAACGACCCTCTACGCCCCCTTCCTGATCAAGACCGTGATCAAGGCGGAGTCCAAGAACGGGGCCCAACGCTGGACTACTCGACGCTCTCGCTCATGATCCTGAGGAAGTCCTCGAGATGCTTGGAGAGGACCTCGTTGTCCGTGTAGCCGCAGGCCGAAAGGTCGGGGGCCGCGAGCAGCGCAGTCCTGCCGTCGCTTATCACATCGGTTGCTATGAGCCCCTTCCTGCGCACGACCTTCATCCCACGCGGGGCCTTCACGAACGGGCTTGTGATTATCGTCATCTGCAGGTCCCTGGACAGGGCGCTCGCGAACCTCTTCCGGAGCCTGCGAACGATGACGGATAGTGAGGGCGACGACATCACGAAGCTGGACTGGGACTTGTCCAGCATCTCTCCGATCTTGTCGAGCACCCTCTCCCGGCCCATTATCGTATAGACGAGCTGGGGCACCCCTCGCTCGGATAGCATGTCCTTGAGGGAGGAGACCTTGGCGAACGACCCGTCGATCTCGGACACGAACCTCTTCGACAGCTCCGAGGGGTCGACCGGGGCGAATGACGCGGGCCTTCCTCCCTTGGCCGAGACGAAGCCCTTCTTCTCGAGACCCTTCATCGTCTTGTATGCGGAAGTGCGGGGAATCTGAGCTACATCGGCTACTAAACTCGCCGAACCTGACCCAAGCGCGACGAGCGCGACGTAGGCCCTCGACTCGTACACTGAGAGGCCGAGCTTGGAGAACGCGCTGGCCACGGCCAAGTACTCCTTGAGGAGCTGGTCCGGGTCCCCTCCGAGCTTCGATATGATGTTCTTTATGTCCATTTGTAGCTAGATAAGCTACATAACATTTAAATCATTTCCTCAGGATGATATGTTCGGAAGGGGTCCGATGCTGACCAAGCCGAGCACTATTCCGAAGGGGTTGCCGAAGACAACCCAGAGCCTTTGCCCCGAATGCCTAGCGATCATACCAGCGACGCTCAGAGACGACAACGGGAAGGTGGTCATGGAGAAGAGCTGCCTGAAGCACGGCAACTTCAAGGATGTCGTGTGGTCGGACACCGCGATGTACCTTGAGGCCGAGAAATGGGCCGTCGACGGCGTGGGGGTCAAGAACCCCGCGATCACCGACGCCAAGGAATGCCCGTTCGACTGCGGCCTGTGCAACCTCCATCTCAGTCACACGGGCCTCGCGAACGTCGACCTCACGAACAGGTGCAACCTCCGCTGCCCGATATGCTTCGCGAACGCGAACCAGGCCGGATACGTCTTCGAGCCCGACTACGATACCGTGGTGAAGATGCTGAAGGTCCTCAGGGACGAGAAGCCGGTCCCGACCCCCGCGGTCCAGTTCTCCGGCGGGGAGCCGACCATCTACCCGCGGTTCCTGGACATCATAAAGGCCGCGAAGGACCTGGGGTTCGCCCAGATTCAGGTCGCGACGAACGGGATCGAGTTTGCCAAGAGCGTTGAGCTCTGCCAGAAGGCGAGCGACGCCGGCATCAACACCGTCTACCTGCAGTTCGACGGCCTCAGGAGGGAGATCTATGTCCGCGCGAGGGGCAGGGACCTCCTGGACGTCAAGATGAAGGTCATCGAGAACTTCAGGAAGGTCGCGCACCACTCGTCCATTGTGTTCGTGCCGACGATCGTGAAGGGCGTGAACGACGACCAGGTCTGGCCGATCCTGCACTACGCCCTCGAGAACATGGATGTCGTCCGAGGCGTCAACTTCCAGCCCGTTGCGTTCACGGGGCGAATCACGAACGAGGACCTCCAGAAGGGGAGGTACACGCTTCCCGACCTCGCCAGGGACATAGAGACGCAGTCCGGGGGTAAGATCAGGAAGTCCGACTGGTTCCCTGTCCCGACGGTCGCAGCGATCTCAGAGCTCTGGATGGCGCTCTACGGCGACCCGAAGATCACGCTCACGACCCACACCAACTGCGGCATCGCGACCTACATGTTCGTGAAGGACCCCGACAACGTCGTGCCCATCACGAGGTTCGTGGACATCGAGCCGCTGTTCAACGAGCTCTACAAGCTCGCCCAGAAGGCCGAGGGGAAGAGGATCAAGGCGTTCTCCAAAGTCAAGGCGTTCAACCTGCTCAAGAAGCACATGATCGAGGAGCAGGTGCCCGACGGCATGAGCACGACTGCGTTCCTGAGGTCGCTCCAGGGAGTGCTCTCGGAGAGCACGAAGTCCGAGCTGGCGAAGTTCAGCTGGCAGATGATGTATGTCGGGGCGATGCACTTCATGGACTCGTATAACTACGACATCGAGCGGGTCAAGAGGTGCATGATACACTACACCACCCCCGACGGCAAGATCATCCCGTTCTGCGCCTACAATTCAGGCCCTGTCTACAGGACCGAGGTGGAGAAGAAGTTCTCCGTGCCGATCGCCGAGTGGCGGAAGCAGCACGGAGAGGAATACACCTGAGGTGTCTTCTATGGCCAGGAATGAACTTGACGAATTCGAAGTGGACATCACGAAGTGCATGCACTGCGGGGCGTGCGTCGGCTCGTGCCCCGTGAATGCGATCTACTTGAACGAGGTCGTCCTGGAGTTCAACGACGACTGCAACATGTGCAAGAGATGCATCAAGGTCTGCCCCGTCGGGGCGATCAAGATCGCAGGGGGCAGGTAGATGCCGGAGTACGATGTCGTGGTCGTGGGGGCTGGGCCCGCTGGCTCGATGACCGCGAAGTGGGCCGCGAAGGGCGGCTCGAGGGTGCTCATGATCGAGAAGAGGCAGGAGATCGGCTCGCCCGTGCGCTGCGCCGAGGGCATATCCAGGTCATGGCTCGACAACGTCGGCATCAAGCTCGACCCGAAGAGCCTCGCGTGGCAGGTGAAGGGCGCGAAGATCGTCGCCCCGAACGGCTCGGCGTTCAGGCTGTCCGAGAAGATGGCCGGGGATGAGGTCGGGCTCGTGCTCGACAGGGTGTTCTTCGACAAGCTCCTCGCGAAGGACGCGGTCAAGGCCGGCTCCGACCTCATGCTCAAGACCTCGGCCGTCGGGCTGATCAAGAGCGGGAACAAGGTCACCGGCGTGAAGGTGAAGTCGTTCGGCGAGACGAGGGACATCAAGTGCGGATGCGTCGTCGGGGCCGACGGGTTCGAGTCGCAGGTCGGGAGATGGGCGGGGATAAACACGAGCCTCGCCCCGAGGGACATCACGACCTGCTTCCAGTACCGCTTGACGAACATCGACGTGGACCACGACTACTGCGAGTTCATACTCGGCACGAAGGCCCCTGGAGGGTACATCTGGGTCTTCCCGAAGAACGAGGACACGGCCAATGTCGGGATCGGGATCCAGCTGACGAAGCTGAAGGACCCCGCGGAGGTCAAGAGGTATCTGGACAAGTACATCCAGGGAGACCCGAGGATGAAGAAGGGCAAGGCCCT
This sequence comes from Thermoplasmata archaeon, assembly GCA_021789945.1. GTDB lineage: Archaea > Thermoplasmatota > Thermoplasmata > UBA10834 > UBA10834 > COMBO-56-21. The sequence continues at coordinate 13,151 of JAJYIS010000032.1, forward strand.
GGAGATGGTCTCGGGCGCGGTCTCGATATGCGCCCCCATCGACAAGACCATCGGGGACGGGGTTCTCCTTGTCGGCGATTCCGCGAGACAGATCGACCCGATCACTGGCGGGGGGATCGCCAACAGCTGCAAGGCCGCGAAGGTCGCAGGGGATGTGCTCGGCAGGGCCAGCAGGGAGCACGACTTCAGCGAGAGGTCCCTGCAGAGGTACGAGAAGGGCTGGAGGGACATCCTCGAGAACAGCCTCTACAGGAACTGGATGGCAAAGGAGAAGCTCGTGACCCTCTCCGACGACACCCTGAACAAGGTCATCACGACCCTGAACGAGGTCGGCGTCGAGAGGATGTCCGCGCTCGCGATACTCAAGGCCATCGAGAAGAAGCATCCCGACCTGGTCAAGGACTTCAAGGAATTCCTCTAGGACCCCGGCAGTATCAATAACCCGCACGGGAGATACACGGGCGAGGGCTCGGGGTTCCAATGGGTCTGCTGGACTACATCGTACGCGACAGGAGAAGGTTCCTCGCCGCGGTCGCGCTGATATTCCTGCTTGCCGCGGCCCTCAGGTTCTACCAGATACAGTGGAGCTTCTCGAACAACGGCATCGACGAAGGCGTCATGATCGAGAGGGCGTTCATGGTCGACCACGGGTACAAGCTGTACTCGGGGCTCCCATGCGACCAGCCGCCCTTGGCTTTCTACCTCGGCGCGGCGCTCGGAGGAGGGGTCGCGCCACTGAGGGAGTTCGTGGCCGCGCTGTCGATCGTCGCGATCGGGGCGGCCATGCTCGTCTCCTGGAAGATCAAGGACCCGAAGGCCGTGCTCGTGACAGGGCTTCTCCTCTCGGTCGACTTCGTCTTCCTCAGGGAGTCGAGGCTGTTCTCCCTGGACGCGCTCGCAGCGTGCTTCGTCGCTATCTCGATACCGGCGTTCATGCACTACATCAGGAACGGGACGAGAGCTTCGCTCGCATTCGCGGGGCTGTTCGCCGGACTTGCCACGGCCTCGAAGCTCCTGGGCGGCCTCGCTCTGATCGGCATGCTCCTGTTCATGGTCCTCGAATGGAGGCGCGAGAGGTCGTCGACTGCCCGACTGGCAACTGACGCTTCGATGGTCATCGTGGCCGGCGCCGCGCCTCTCCTGATGTTCATGGCGTACCTCGGCCCGGGCGACGTCGTCCGGGGCATGGTCATTGAGCAGGGCCAGAGGGGGTTCGACGCGTACCTCAAGCTGTCGATAGTCGCATACTTCGGAATCAACCTCGCGTACATCCTTCCGCTCGTGCGTGCGCGCTCGCTGTGGACAGCGTCGAAGGAGGCGAGGTTCCTCCTGAGCGTGGTGTTCGTGATGCTCGCGTTCATGGTGCTCCAACCCCTGGTGTTCCTGCACCACATGGCGGTCATGAGCCCTCCGTTGGCCATCCTCGCCGGGCTCGTGGTCTCCGACGCGTTGGCGGCCAACAAAAGTGAGCCCGCGAAAACAGATGCGCAGGCGTTGACCAAGAAAAGGAATGCCTTGGCGAGGCCGTTCCTGGCCCTGTTCCTAGCCTCCGTCGTCATCTCGGCGGGCTTGGCCGGCTACGGACTCGCGAAGCAGGGAGAGCCCGCGCAGGTCGCCTACGCGGATTGGCTCTCCAACGCCACGACGCCCGAAGAGTTCGTCGTGAGCGGCGACCCGATCATATGCGCGTACGCGCACAGGATGATGCCGCCCGACCTGGTCAACGTCGCCTATCGACAGTACGACGACCTGACCCTCGATAGGGTCGTCAGCTCGATCGAGGAGTACAATGTGTCTGTGGTGATCATCTGCTACCGGCTGAGCGACATCCAGGGGTTGGCGGACTACCTGACAGGCGCTGGGTTCGTCAGGGTCGTCTTCCCGGTGGAGTCGGGCGCCGGCGGATCGCTCGACCTGTTCGAGAAGGGGATTGGGCCCATCGTGGTCTACGTCAGGCCCGGCTAGGCCTTCTTGCTGCGGGACTTGATGTCGGCCGAGTACGTCCAGAAAGAGTTCGCCACGAAGTTGAAGATGCTCACGATGAAGATCGCAATCAGCTGGGAGACGATCAGGAACAGGCTGGCCTTGTCGCTCGTGATGCCGATCGCGGGCATCAACCCCTCCTCAAGCTGCTTCAGCAGGATAAGGTTCAGGAACAGGCCGTCGACGCTCACGACGAGGAACCTTGCGTACTGTGACTTTATCTCGCTCTTCGACCGGAAGGTCCAGATCCTGTTGAAGACGAAGTTGCTTGTGGCAGCGACCACGAACGATGCTACCGCGGCGGTCAGATAGTAAACCCCCGTGGCCTCCACCAGGAACCACAGGACAGCGATATTTATGATGGCGCCAATCCCGCCGATGAACGAGAACTTGAGGTACTTCGAGAGCCAGAATCGCTTGTGCTCGTAGAGCTGGATCGCGTGGTCGAGGTACTTGAGGTACTCCCCGGTCCCGAGCTTGCTCTTCCCGGACTTCCTGTTGGCGAAGTGTATCGGCACCTCGACGACCTTGGAGTACTTGCCCTTGACGAGTATCTCGAGGCCGATCTTGAACCCGATGGGGTCGAGCTTCTCGCCGTCCAGCACGCTGCGCTTGAGCATGAAGAACCCAGACATCGGGTCCTTGACCTTCGTCAGGCCTCTCGCGAACAGGGTCGCCCCCTTCGAGATGAGCTTGCGGTGGAACGGCCAGTCCTCGACGCTGCCTCCGGGCACGTACCTGCTCCCGAAGACGATCTCCGCCTCGCCCGACTGGATCTTCGAGAACATCTCCGGGATCTTCTCCGGCGGGTGGCTGAGGTCGGCGTCCATCACCGCGAGAACGTCGCTCGATGCCGCGGCGAACCCTTCCAGGACGGCTGACGACAGGCCCAGCTTGCCGGCCCTGTGCACGACCTTCACATCGTGGTCCTTCGCCAGCTCCTCCGCGCGGGCGCCCGTGCCGTCCGGGCTGTTGTCGTCGACGATGACGACCTCTGCATCTATTCCGGAGGATAAGCACGACTGCTGGATCCTCTGGACCAGCTCGTCGAGGTTCCCGACCTCATTGTACGTCGGCACGACCACCGATATCTTCGACAGGGGTCTTCCTCCTCTTTCTTCTGTACGCGATCGACACAGTCGTGCTCGCCCCGATGACGATGGCCACGAGCCCGAGCGAGATCCACGGCGAGAGCTCCCCCACTACGTTCTCGCGGAGGATGGCGAAGACCGTCACCCACGCGCTGAACTTCAGGGCGGCGCTCCCGACGAGGTATATGGAGGCCTTCCTTATGTCCCATTCGTTCGCGGCGATGAACGCACCAGTGTAGGGGATCAACGGGGCGAACCTGTTGAGCACGAGAAGGCGCTCATCGTTCACTATCAGCCATTTCGTGTATCCCGACATCGCCTTCCGTATGCGCTTCGGCAGGCCGATCACCCTTACAGCGGTGTACAGGCTGAGCGTGCCCGCGACGCTCGCGAGAGTGCACACGAGCACGAGGACCAAACCGAAGTTGAACGAGGGATCGGGATGGGCGTTCCAGATGAACACCAGCCACGCCTCCGGGATCGTCGGAAACACGGCTCCGTCCAGCCATATCACGATGGCGATCGCGATGAACATCCCAAGGTCTCCCAGGCCTCGGAAGAGGTCGAATATGGTCTGTCCGATGTCGGTGAGGATCATGTCAGGCTGCCTCCCGAGGCGAGCATCTCGTAGAGCTCCTTGAGCATGACGGCGGTCTTCTTCATGTCGTGCTCGGCCGCGAGCGCCCTCGCGCCCTCCGACAGACGGGCCCGAAGCGAGGCGTCGCCGAGAATAGCGTCCAGCTTCTGCGCGAACTCCTCGTCGCTGCGGGCCTTCAGACAGTGCTTCCCGTCCTGGACCCACTCCTCGTAGACCGGGATGTCCCTGATCAGCAGTGGGCAGCCGCAGCTCGCGGCCTCGAGCATCACGTTGCCGTAGCTCTCTGCCCTCGTGGGGAAGACGAACACGTCCGCGGCCGAGTAGACGCCCACAATGTCATCGAAGGGCACATGCCCCGCGAAGAAGACGTTCCCCTTGGGCGCGCTGTCCAAAGCATCTTGTAGAAGGACCTCGGAGGCCCCCACCCAGATGAACTTGACGTCCGGCCTGTCCCTGAAGCCGTTGGACATGTTCACGAAGGTGTCCACGCCCTTCCTCGGGATCCTGAGGCCGACGCTCAGCACCAGCGTGTTCGAAGGGGAGAGCCCAAGGCGCCGCCTGAACCTGGCGCCGGCGGCCTCGTCCCTAGCGAACAGCTCTCGGTTTATCCCGTTCGGGACGACCTTGAACGGCCCTCGGACGCCGTCCCTGGCGAGCGCCTTCGCGACATACGGCGTGGCGCCGACGACGACGTCGCCGAGGTTGTAGAACTTGACGGAGTATGAGCGCACGAGCGGGTACCAGACGGACCCCCCGATGAAGCCCCCTTTCACAAGCTCCGGCAGGTGCCTTCCGTGTACCACAAGAGGCCTGCCCGCCCTGCGTCTCCTGAGCGCCCACAGGAATGAATCCGGCAGAGGGCTGTGCACATGGAGAACATCATACTCGCCCTTCGGGCGGTTCATCAGGACCTTGACACCGATCCTCTCGAGCTCCTTTGCCACGAGCGGGACGTTGGTCCCCATGCCCCCGGGGTTCTGGAACGGGAGGACCTTTCGGTATCTCTCCAATTCTGTGAGCATGCAGACGGAGACCATCGCATCGAACGCCCCTTGAACCCTTTCGACTTCGTCTGGACAGTAAGAACTGCGCCTTCGACCATAAGATGGTGTAGGTATATAACTATCCACAGCGAATGGTGCGCGTTTGGCGCGGTCTAGGACCGGGCCTTCCTCCAGACGACATCTCCGTCCTTGATGACGTGGGAGCACAGGTTCGACGCGAGCTTGTACGGGATCTGCGCGTGCTTCGCGGTGTCCAACACGATGACGTCCGCCCTCTTCCCGGGATCGAGGGACCCGACCTTCTTCTCGAGCCCGACCGCAGCGGCCGCGTTGATGGTCGAGGCCGTCAATGCCTCCGCGGGCGTCATGCGCATCTTGTGGCACGCGAGGGAGATGGTGAACTGCATCGACTCGTTCCAGCAGTTCGGGTTCAGGTCCGTCCCGAGCGCGATAGGCACGCCGAGGTCGATCAGCCTCCGGCCGTCCGCGTACTCCTTGGACATGGACGCGAACGGGGTCGCGGGCAGCAGGACCCCCACGACGCCCTTCCTCGCCATCGCCATGATGCCGTCGTCGGATGGTTTCGCGAGGTGGTCCGCGGAGGTCGCTCCCACCTCTGCCGAGAGTTCCGAGCCTCCTGAGGTGTGCAGCTCATCGGCGTGTATCTTGAGCCTCATGCCGAACCCCTTGGCCGCCAAGAGCACCTTCCTCGACTGCTCG
>JAJYIS010000140.1 GCA_021789945.1 Thermoplasmata archaeon
ATGCTGCAAAAATGATGCGATTCGTGCCCTTAGACGACGCTGTCGACGGCTCTGCCAGCGCGCCGAGTATGACATTTTCCACAAAAATGTGACATTTTGCATACATATATATACGAACGCGCAACATATGTCACTTTTGCGTCAACAGAACGGGATGGGATGCACACACGAACGACATGTTGGAGAGCGAACGGATCACGCTGAGGCTCGATGCCGAGACCCTGAAGCTCTTGGACGAGTTCATCAACGAGAGCAACGAGTTCACCAACAGGTCGCAGCTAGCCCGTGCGGCCGTGCGCGCGTACATAGAGATGCGCGCCGGCGGCACAGAAGGCACGAACAAACCGAACGAGATCCTGGTGCAGATACCGCCCCTCGTCCTCGACACCATCAAGCAGCTAGTAGCAGAAGGAGTCTACAGCTCGGTGTCGGAGGCGGTCGCGGACAGCGCCAGGCACGAGTTCCTCCATGAGGAGCACATGGACGGGCTCAAGAAGGACGCTAACCAGCAGAGGAGCGCGTTCAAGGTCGTGCCGGGGGCATAAGGCACCGTTTGTGGGCGCCGGGGAAAGGCGGGGACTCTCAGCAAGGGATGTCCTCTCGACCACCTCAGGGAGAAACGGAGGCCAAGGGATGACGACGGATGGGAGCAGGACGGAAGAGATAATCAATGCAATCGGGACGAGCCTGGGCGAACCGACCGTGGCGGTTGTGGGCTGCGGGGGCGCTGGCTCTAACATAGTGCATGGGATCTACTGGAAATCCAACAGGGTCGAGACCGTTGCCGTGAACACCGACGAGGACCGGCTGAGGGCCGTGGACGCGCACAAGAAGGTGCTGATCGGCAAGGACGTGACCTTCGGCAAGGATGCGGGCGGATTCCCCGAGGTCGGGGAGCACTGCGCGGAAAAGGCGCGGGAGGTCCTGAAAGAGGTCCTGAAGGGATATGACATAGTCTTCGTGGTCGCGGGCATGGGCGGCGGCACCGGGACGGGCGTCGCGCCTGTCATCGCGAGCGTCGCGAGAGACCTCAACGCGGTCACATTCGCGATACCAATCCTTCCGTTCGACACTGAAGGCCAGGACAGGAGGACGGCTGCTTCGAACGGCGTCGCGAAGCTCAAGGAGTTCTCCAACTTCACGATAGTGCTCGACAACAACAAGTTGATCGACCTGGCGGCCGACATGCCGATGGCAGACGCGCTGAGGGTGGTCGACAAGAGCGTGATGAGGATCGTCGACGCGGTATGCGACCAGACGAGCTCCTACGTGAGCTCCATCATGGACGACATAACCGGGTTCGCGGAGTCCGTGATTGAGCCCGCACCGACGCCTCCGCAATCCGTCAACGAGGAGCATCTGATCCACGCCGACATCGACCCGATGTTCAACGGGTTCGGGCCAAGCCTCTTCGGATGAGAAGACAGCCTGGCCTCCGGGCTGCCGCATCCGGGCACTGCAAGAACCGAAGAAACCCCTTCCACCACTTCTCAGTCGTGCTCTCGGACAGCAAATAGCATAAGCACGGGATGCCGCTGACATCGTCCGTGAAGCTCGGGTTCTTGGTCAACCCGGTCGCGGGCATGGGCGGGGCAGTCGGCCTCAAGGGGACCGACGGGACCGATGTCCAGGACGAGGCGATCAGGCGGGGGGCGACCAGAGTCTCGCCCCGCAGGGCCGTCGAGGCCCTGAGGAGCCTGGGGCCGTTCGAGGTGAAGCTCGTGTTCCTCACGTGCGCTGGGCAGATGGGCGAGGACGAGCTGGCGGAGGCCGGATTCAGGGCCGAGGTGGTCTACTCGCCTCCGTCGGTCACCACAGGGAAGGACTCCGCCGCCGGAGCGGCCGAGCTCGTCAAGGCCGGCGCGGAGCTCATCGTCTTCGCGGGCGGGGACGGCACAGCGAGGGACGTCGACGGAGGCGTGCGCGACGCGGTCCCCATCATCGGCGTGCCCGCGGGGGTCAAGATGCACTCGGCGGTGTTCCTCAACAGGCCGGAGGACCTCGGGCCGGTCGTGTCATCGTTCGCGGCCGATCCGGCGACCAAGCCCGCGGAGGTAATGGACATCGACGAGGACCTCTTCAGGAAAGGGGTCGTCAGGGCCAGGCTCTACGGGATGGCCAGGACCCCCGACGACAGGGCCCACGTTCAGGCGGGGAAGTCCTCTGCTTCGACCATGACGGCGCACGACGAGGCCCGGCAGATAGCCACCTACATCGCGGACGAAATGAGGAAGGACGTCCTCTACATCGTCGGTCCGGGGTCGACGACCGCAGCCATCGGGGACGCCGTGGGCTTCAGGAAGACGCTCCTGGGGGTCGACGCCGTCAAGGACGGCTCGGTCCTGAAGTCGGACGCCTCCGAGAAGGACCTGCTGGCGCTCCTCGACCGGGAGCGCGCGGCGAAGATCATCGTATCGCCGATTGGCGCCCAGGGGTTCTTCTTCGGGAGAGGGAACCAGCAGATATCGCCCGAGGTGATCCGGAGGGTCGGCAAGGAGAACATCATCGTGGTCGCGACGCCGACGAAGCTCGCCGAGACCCCCGTCTTGCGGACGGATACGGGGGATCCCGAGACGGACTCCACGCTGAAGGGACGGATCAAGGTCGTGACCGGGTACGGGCGCAGGAAGCTGGTCGAAGTGAGCTGAAGGCACCGTCAGGTGCCTGACGACTCCTTGAGCAGAAGCATTATCCAGGAATCGTCCACCGCCTTCTGCATCTCGGCGATCTCGGGCTCGGTCAGGTGCTGGAACCTCCCCTGCACCTTGATGTACTCGGTCAAGGGCAGGCCCTTGCCCTTCCTCGTGATGTGAACCTTCCCGTCCTCGATCTCGTAGAGCGGGAACACCCTCGTGTCGACCGCGAGCCTCGCGATCTCGATGCTCATGCTCGGGTTCGTCCGCCAGCCTGGCGGGCAGGGCGAGAGGGCGTGCAGGAACCTCAGGCCCTTTATCGCCTTGGCCTTCTCGACCTTCTTGATGAAGTCCTCGGGGAACGCCGGCGACACGGTCGCCGCGTACGGTATCCTGTGGGCCTGCATGATCGCCATTATGTCCTTCTTGGGCTCGTGCTTGAAGCCGTGGGTCGTGCCGACGGGCGTAGTTGTCGTCCACGCGCCCCACGGGGTCGACCCGCTCCTCTGGATGCCAGTGTTCATGTACGCCTCGTTATCGTACATCACGTAGATTGCGTCCGTGTGCCTCTCGGCTGCCCCCGAGAGCGCCTGGAGGCCGATGTCCACGGTGCCGCCGTCCCCGGCGAACCCGACGACGGTCACGTCCTGGACTCCCTTGACATCGAGCGCGGCCCTGAGGCCCGATATCGCAGCCCCTGTCGCCTCGAAGGCTGTGTACAATATCGGGACCTTCAAGCAGTCGATCGGCCAGTAGCCGGGCATCACCGCCCAGCAGCATGCTGGGATCGAGACTATCGTCCGCTCGCCCAGGCCCTTCAACAGGTATCTCATGACCAGGTTCGCGCCGCACCCCGGGCAGCCGGTGCTCCCCGGGTATGCGAACTCCTGCTCCGGTATGGTAGTCTTCGTCATTAGCGCCACCTCCTCGGAAGTCCGGCGACATCGACCCACTCGACCTCGGCTCCCTCGCTCCTCCTCGCGGACAGCTGGATGTCCTCGAAGATCTTCTCGAGCACCTTCGGCGTGATGTCCCGTCCGCCCAGGCCGGCGATGTAG
>JAJYIS010000141.1 GCA_021789945.1 Thermoplasmata archaeon
CGGAAGGCAAGATAACAGCGCTCCGGCAGCTCGGCCTAGGGGACAGGGTCTGCATAGACACCTGCTCGATGCTGAACGTGGGCGAGGGGATGCTGATAGGAAACCAGTCCTCCTGCCTGTTCCTGATACACTCCGAAACGCTCGAGTCCGAGTACGCGGCGACGAGGCCGTTCAGGGTGAACGCCGGCCCAGTCCACGCATACATTCTCATGCCGGACGGCAGCACCAGGTACCTCTCCGAGCTCGCGGGAGGCGACGAGGCGCTGATCGTGAATGCGGAGGGCCGCACAAGGCGGGCGGTCGTCGGCCGGACGAAGGTTGAGAGGAGGCCTCTCCTCCTGATCGAGGCGGATGTCGAGGGCGAGCGGTTCTCGACGATAGTCCAGAACGCCGAGACCATCAGGGTCTTCTCGAACGGGAAGGTCGTGTCAGTGTCGAAGTTGAAGGTCGGGGACTCCATCAGGCTACGCGTGGAGCGCGGCGGAAGGCACTTCGGGAAGCAAGTGGATGAGACCATCCGGGAGATGTGAATGACTCAGATAGTCGCTTCCCTCATAGAGAAGGACCCGTCGGGGATCTCAGAATCGTCTAGGCTGGCATACGCCTCAGGAGCGGACATAGTGGAGCTCCGGCTGGACCACCTGAAGGACACGAGCGAGAGCTCGATTCTGGCCGCGCGCAAGGCAGCACTGGGGCCGGCCATCGGCACGCTGAGGTCCAAACATGAGGGCGGGCTCAGCGGGCTGAAGGGCCTGGCGAGGGAGCTCGTCCTCAGGAGCATCATCGACTCGGACTTCGAGTATGTCGATCTTGAGGTCAAGGCCGACGCCGGCATTCTGAAGTCCGTCGAGAAGGAGGAGCTCAGACCTATCACGATCGCGTCCCATCACTTCCCGAGGCCGGTCACCAGAAGGACCGTCGAGAAGGCCATCCAGGCCGCGTGCTCGATGGGGGACATCGGGAAGGTGGCAATGCCGTGCGAGCACGCCGGCCATGCGATGGACCTAGTCCAGGCGGCGACGAACCTCTCCAAGACCAAGAAGCGGTACGTCGTCATCGGGATGGGACCGCAGGGACTCTTGACGAGGATCTGCGCGGACAAGCTGGGCTGCGAGCTCGTTTACGCCTGCCTGCCGGGCAAGGAGGCGGCCAACGGACAATTGAACGTGCTCTCCCAGCGCAGGCTCATGGACCGCGACAGGTTCCTGGTCGGACTGCTGGGGCATCCGGTGTCACACTCGGTCTCGAAGCCGATGCAGGAGGCCGCGATGTCCGGGGCCGGCCTGATTGGAACATACCTTCCGCTCGACTTTCCCCCCGACATGCTCAGCAAGCGCACGCTTCACGTGCTGAAGGAGCTCGGGTTCGCGGGCGTGAACGTGACCATCCCGCACAAGGGTTGGGCGTTCGAGATGAGCACGAAGAGGGGCCCGCCGGCGGCCGCCACGAAGGCGGTGAACACGATCATCCTTACCAGGGAGAACATTGTCGGAGAAAACACCGATGTGATTGGGTTCGCGAAGCTGATTGAAGGAAAAATATCACTATCACAGGACACGAGATGCCTCGTCGTCGGGGCCGGAGGAGCCGCCCGCGCGGTCGCCTACCACCTGAGCAGGAACGGCGTGAGGTTCGCCGTGACCGACAAGGAGATGGAGAGGGCCCGCAAGCTCGCGCGGGAGTTCGGAGGCAGGCCCGTGATCCCCAAAGAGCTCAGAGAGAACGACGAGGACTTCCTGCTGGTGATCAACTGCTCGCCCGTCGGGATGAAAGGCGTGTCCGACGAGAGCCCGGTCAAGGACTTCGTGTTCAAGCCAGGAGGCGTGTTCATAGACATCATATTCAACCCGCCCAGGACGGCCGCGATGGCGCTCGCGGAGTCGAGGGGCGCGAGGGCGTTCGGCGGCCTGGAGATGCTGGTCCAGCAAGGTGCGGAGTCCTTCCGCCTGTGGACTGGCAAGGAACCGGACATAGAGGCGATGAGGGAGGCCGCCAGGAGGGCCCTTGGATGATTGGCAAGGCCGGCTGCAGGGGCGCGGCGACCATCGTGAACGCGATAGCCACCGGCAAGGGGGCAGCGTTCGGGATATCGCTCGAGACTGACGCCGTGGTCGAGGTCGAGGAGGGCTCCGGCGACATCATTGTCCAGGAGTCCGCGGAGGACCCTTCACTTGCGGTTCAATGCGTCAGGGCGGTCGCATCGAAGACCGTAGGGAAGGTCGTCGAGGGCGAGGTCCACATCAGGTCGGACATACCGGTCTCGAAGGGGCTCAAGAGCAGCAGCGCGGTCTCCAACGCCGTCGTGCTCGCCGCTGCCAGGGCCTTCGGGAGCGACATGAGCGACATGGACATACTCTTGACTGGCATCGAGGAGTCGATCAAGGCGGGTGTCACGGTCACGGGGGCGTTCGATGACGCCTCGGCCTGCCTGCTCGGGGGCGTGGTCGTCACGAACAACAGGAGCTACACCGTCCTCAAGCAGGGCAGGCTGGACCCGGACCTCGAGGTCGTGGTCCATGTCCCGGCCAGGAAGATCACCAAGGCGAAGGTCAAGGAACTCGACTTCAGCCCGATCAGGGCCAAGGTCGAGCAGGCGGTCGACCACGCGCTCAAGGGAGAGTACCTCCATGCGATGGAGCTCAACTCCAAGGCGTACTCGAAGGTGCTCGATGTGTCGGAGGACGCCGCCGAGCTCGCGAGGAAGAGCGGCGCTCTCGCGGCCGGCATATCCGGAACCGGTCCCGCGACGGTCGCCCTCTGCCAGCCAGGCGAGGCGGGCGCCGTGTGCAAGGCCTGGGAGAAGCTCGAAGGCAGCGTGATCAGGGCGAGGATGAACGAGACGCCGGCGAAGGAGGTGGTCCCACGGCTATTCTAGCGAGGTCGTCCATCGCGAAGGGGACGCTGACCGCGCCGCCGTCGAAGTCGTACACCCACAGGGCCATGGTCCTTGGGGCGCTCACTCACGACAGCTTCGTCCTCAGGAGGCCGCTCATCTCGGAGGACACGAAGGCTACCCTGGACGCGCTCTTCGCCCTAGGGACTGAGGTGCGCCACAACTCGCAGAGCGTCATGATACATTGCGAGAAGCTGAGGGCATCGCCCGGAGTGATCGACGCCAGGAACTCCGGGACGACGATGAGGCTCATCACGGGCCTAGCATCGCTACTGCCGTCGGAGACTACGCTCACTGGAGACGAGAGCCTGGTGACCAGGCCGATGGGCCCGCTGATGGACGCCCTGACCCAGCTCGGCGCGAAGTGCACGTACCTGGGAAGGGCGGGCAGTCCGCCGCTGAAGGTCCGGGGGCCGATCACGGGCGCCCGCGCGGAGATCCCGGCGGGGGTGAGCTCGCAGTTCATATCATCGCTCCTAATCGCCTGCACGCAGAAGGAGCGGAACACCGAGGTCGTGCTGAAGGGGCCGACCACTTCCAGGCCGTACATCGACATCACGCTCCGCATGCTCGAGGAGTTCGGCGCGGCTGTCGAGGAGCGGGGGCCGAGTTTCATGATCAAGGGGCAGCAGGAGCTGGTCAAAGACGCCTATGGTGTCCCGGGAGACTACTCCTCGGCCGCGTTCGCGCTCGCCGCGGCGGCGATCACAGGAGGCGATGTCACCGTGAGGAACCTGGACGCGAATTCCCCTCAGGGGGACAAGGCGATGGTCCAGCACCTGAGATCG
>JAJYIS010000033.1 GCA_021789945.1 Thermoplasmata archaeon
ACATCGTGGCGTCGAAGTACCTCAGAATGTCCATCCGCTCCATCACCTTCCGCAGGACCGAGCCTGGCGTCCGGCCCGTGTTCGAGATCAGGCCTATCCGGTAGCTCTTGGACCTGACCTCCTTCAGAACTTCCTTCGCGCCTGGGACCAGCTCCGGCGGATGCTGCAGGATGCCCTCGCTGTAGATGCGCTCGATCTCGTCGATATCCTCTCGGTCGAGCTTCCCCGGGAGCTTGCAGTCGATGCAGGTCAGTATGAACAGCACCTGGTCCCGGGCGGGCATGTCCCTCATCTTGCTCCAGGTGAGGTCCAGGAAGTCCATCGACTTGGCGTACGCGGAGGCCACTTCCGCCTTCCTCGGGGCCATTCCCAGGTCGTGTAGGTACCGAGCCATCCCCCCGATCCTCGCGGCAGAGACTGTGTCCGGGCTTCCATGGCCCTCACCGATGAGAGTTCCCCAGAGGTCGAACGTGACTGCCTGGATTCGCCGCATCGTCCCGACGGTCCCCTGGTGAGTGTATCCCGCGCGGATATTCAATCCACCTCTTCCACAACGCAGCTTGGTCATCCGCGAATGGGCTGATGTACCCCGCCTCGAGGTCCCGAGGCGGGACTCGGCAATGCTTATATACGACATCGTATGTAGACTGGCCGAAGAACGGTATGACGGCCAAAGTGGCGGGGCCACACCTGGTCTCTTTCCGAACCCAGAAGTTAAGCCCGCCTACGTTCTCCGCGGTACTGAGGTGCGCGAGCCCTCGGGAAGCCTAAGACCCTTCGGGGCCTCTTGGCTGTAGCGGCTAGATGCACTAGCCAGGTACCTTCGGGTACAGGGTGAACTGCATTGCTTGAAACCGCTATGGTCTTGGTAAGCCGTCAGCCTTCTTTACTTTCGTTTCTTCTGTTGGCCGTCTGGTACCGACCACGAAGCATTTATATCGACTTAGATAGCTCAAAGTGACTGGAGCTGGCCCCCCTTGGCATTGACGCTAGACGACCGGCTGATTCTCATCGGGATCCTCGCCATCGTGATGTCCGTCGTGGTGTACTTCGAGCTGCGGGTCATAAGGCGGAAGTCCAGGGAGACCAAGTTCGCCAGCCAGAAGAAGGACGCGGCGTACAACGATATCCTGACCACACGGTCGGTCATGAACTCCCTCAAGATTCAGGGGAAGGAGACCGGGAACGCCTCCTACTACCTCGACAGGGCCAAGCGTGCGATTGGCCGGGGCGACTACGACGAGTGCGAGAGCATGTGCCTGAAGGCCAGGAGCGAGCTAACCAACCCGAAGAAGGTGTATCCGGTCCCGGGAGAGCCCGAGCAGGGACTGGACGAGAGTGACGAGCTTCAGCAGGTCGCCGAGAACATACTGTCCGAGGGCATGGAGCCGCCGGCCGAGCCCGACTTGTACAAAGGCACGAAGCTCGGCACGGGGAGCGAGGGGAACTACCTCGGGGCGAAGTTCGAGATCTCCGCCGCGAAGGGCGATGTGACAAGGGCCGCGAAGGCCGGGACGGATGTCGCAAGCGCGGAGAAGCTACTCGCGCGTGCGGAGGCCGCTTTCGCCGCAGGGAACTTCGACAAGGCGCTCGGATATGCGTCCAAGGCCAAGAGGGCGGTGAACGGCTCAGGCTCGGAGGAGGCCATCGTGCTCACCCCCGAGGAAGAGGAGGTCAGGTCCGATACCCCGCCCGAGAAGGAGACCGAGGTCTACGACGCCGGGGAGGAATCGACCCCTTCCGGGGTCCGGTGCAAGAACTGCGGTACGCTCATCGACCCCACGGACAGGTTCTGTCCCAGCTGCGGGACGAGCACCTCGAATGAGAGGTCGTGCAAGTCGTGCGGCGCTCCCGCCAAGGCATCGGACACCTTCTGCAGGAAGTGCGGCTCGAGGATCTAGGGAGCTCTCCGGCCCTTGTTCTTCACGATGACCGCTGCGAGCGCGCCCGCGCCGAACCCGTTGTCTATGTTGACCACGCCTATCCCGCTCGAGCAGCTCGAGAGCATCCCCAGCAGAGCGGCGATGCCTCCGAAGCTGGCCCCGTAGCCGACGCTCGTCGGGACCGCGATAACCGGCCTGTCCGTCAGACCCGCTACCACGCTCGGCAAGGCGCCTTCCATCCCTGCGAGGACGATTATCGCATCGGCCGAGTCGAACTGCTTGAGGTTCGAGGTCAGCCTGTGCATCCCCGCGACCCCGACATCGTACAGCCTCTCGACATTGCAGCCCAGGAGCTCGCACGTGACCGCGGCCTCCTCCGCGACCGGGATGTCCGAGGTGCCCGCGGTGACCACCAGCACCTTGCCGACCAGCCGACGCTTCGCGACGCCCACGGTCGCGATCCTGGCATCGGGGTAGTACCTGACCTTGGAACCGAATCTCTTGCTCAGCTTGTCCGCGGTCTTCCTGGTCATCCTGGTGAAGACGGCCTCGTCCTTCCTCTTCAACGCGCGCGCGGCGATCTCGACGATCTGCGCGTCAGTCTTTCCGGGAGAATAGATCGCCTCCGGGATGCCCTTCCTGAGCTCCCGGTGGTGGTCGAGCTTCGCGAAATGGAGGTCCTCGTACGGGAGCATCCGGAGGTGCTCGAGCGCCTCCTGGACCGTCAGCTTCCCGTCGTTGAGCTTCGAGAGGATGTTCTCGATCTTGTCCCTGTTCACTTCCCAAGCACCTCGTTCAAGCTGCCCATCCGGTACCCCTCGAGGTCGACCGAGACGTAGGTGAACCCGAGGGACTTGAGCTTCCTTGTGACGGATATCCTTGTGCCCGGGGTCGCGAGCCTCGGGACCTCCCTGGGGTCGACCTCGATCCTCGCGGAGTCGCCGTGCATCCGGACCCTGACCTGGCCGAACCCCTTGGCCTTCAGGAACTCCTCCGCCTCCTCGATCATCCTGAGCTTCTCCTTCGTGATGCTCTCGCCGTATGGTATCCTCGACGCCAGGCACGGGCTCGAGCTCTTCGTGGCCGTGGGGAGCCCGAGGGCCTTGGAGATCCTCCGGACATCCGCCTTGCCTATCCCCGCCTCCGCGAGCGGGCTCCTGACCCCGAGCTCCCGCTTCGCCTTGAGCCCGGGCCTGTAGTCGTTCCTGTCGTCTGCATTCGACCCGTCCACGACCTCCTTGAGCCCGTGGCGGGCCGCGATCTCCTTGATGCGCGTGAGGTCGCTCGTCTTGCACAGGTAGCATCTGTCAGGGGGGTTCGAGACGAACCCCTTCTCCTTGAACGGGTCGACGGACGTGACTATGTGCTCTATCCCTATACTCGATGCGACCGCCCTGGCTCCCTTGAGCTCCGACTCCGGATACATGGGCGAGTCTATCGTGACCGCGACGGCCTTCCCTCCGAGCTCGTCCCTGGCCAACTTCGCGACGAGAGTGGAGTCGGCGCCTCCGGAGAACGCCACCGCGGCAGACCGGAGCGACCGGACGATCGTCCGGGCCTTCTCGAGCTTCCTGTCGACCGTTCTCATGCGGGGTTCTCAACGGCTGGCGGTTATTTCAATCTTAGTAACTCAGGGAGGAGTCCGCGCTCATGACCTCCGCCACGATTGTCCCGCCTGCGACGATGATCGATCCTTCGAGCAGCAGGTCCTCGGCGATGCCCCTCGCCTTGAGGCAGGGGGAGCAGACCATGAGCTTCCCGCCGGAGTCCATGAACCCTTTGATCAGGTCGGGTAGCGGAGGGAACACCTCCGTCTTGACGTGCTTCGCGTAGCCCTTGGTCGCGAGGAACACCCCGTTAGCCTGGAGGATGATGGAGACATGAACCTCAGAAGCGAGCGCCGCGTTCGCCATGACGAAGGGGATCGATGCCCTCTCAGGATCCTCGTCTCCGTGCGTTCCCACTAACACCAATTTGTTGTCGGCCATATCCGGACCTCTTACGTGGGGAACGCCTCGAGCTTTAATGCCTTTTGCCCGAAGAATCAGGACGGCTGCACGCGCCTTGGCCCGCCCGGGGACCGCGCGGGCCGACGATGCTGGCGCCTGCCCGGAGATAGCAATATATAGCGTTCGAAACGGTTCTCTATAGCCCAGCCGGGCATTGGAGGAAAGGCATGCCGGAGGAGAACACTGTATACATCGGGAAGAAGCCCACCATGAACTACGTCCTCGCGGTGGTATCTCAGCTGAACACCGGCTGTGACAACGTGTGCATCAAGGCGCGAGGACGGGCGATCAGCAGGGCGGTGGACGTCGCGGAGATCGTCAGGCGAAGGTTCGTCCAGAACCTGAGCTACCAGGACGTCAAGATCGCGACCGAGACCCTGCCAGGCCAGGACGGCGGCAGCGCGAACGTCTCCTCGATCGAGATCTACATGAAGAGATGAGCATCGGAGCGACCGCGGGTCGGTCCGAGCCCAGGCGGCCACAGTGTCCACGCTACATTTTCTCCAAGAGCTTTATCAACGGATACGGTAATCGCGTCACGATGATCCTCGTCAAGCTAGGCGGGAGCGTCATAACGGACAAGTCGAGGCTTAGGTCGTTCAGGCGGTCTGCATGCGAGAGGCTCGCCCAGGAGCTCCGGCCTGCCATGGACGGCCTGATGCTCGTCCATGGCGCGGGCTCGT
Organism: Thermoplasmata archaeon; assembly: GCA_021789945.1. Taxonomy (GTDB): domain Archaea; phylum Thermoplasmatota; class Thermoplasmata; order UBA10834; family UBA10834; genus COMBO-56-21. The sequence continues at coordinate 4,576 of JAJYIS010000033.1, forward strand.
TCGGTCACATCGAGGCGAAGAAGCACAGCCTGCACATGGGCTACAAGGACGATTCCCAGATCGAGCATGTCGCCGCCGTGCAGCGTGACGTGCGTGAGCTGAACCTCATGGTCCTCGAGGCGTTGATAGGCAAGGGCATCAGGGCGGTGTCGATCCCTCCGGCGGCCTCGGCGACCTTCAGAGCAGGGGCCATCAAGTCCTTCGAGAAGGGCGTTTTCGAATCTGTCATCGATCTCGGGCTCACTCCGGTATCCTTCGGCGACGTCGTCCCAGACGAGTCGATGGGGTTCTCGATATGCTCAGGTGACCTCATTATGGAGGCCCTCGCGGAGTCATTCAAGCCCGAGCTCGTTGTGTTCTGCGCGGATGTCGACGGCGTCTACGACAAGGACCCGAAGCTGTTCAGGGACGCGGTCCTGATCCCCGAGCTGCAGGCGTCGACCGTCAAGAAGATCAAGCTGTCGGAGTCGAGGCATGCCGATGTCACAGGGAGCATCCACGGCAAGCTCGAGCGCATGCTGGCCATCTCCCAGCACTGCGAAAAGTGTATGATAGTGAACGGCAATGTGCGGGGAAGGCTCGAGAAGGCGGTCCGGGGAGACGAGGTCGAATCGACCGTGGTCCTCCCCCGGTAGGTGTGCTCACATGTCGGACGATCCAAAGCCCGGAGGCAGGCTCATCGAGAAGAGGAAGCACGATCACATCGAGATCGTGGCGAAGGAGGACCTCAGCCAGGACTACATTTACTGGGATGACGTGAAGCTGGTGCACAACCCGCTCCCCGAGATAGACCTGGACGAGATCGACACGTCTACATCGCTCTTCGGACAGCAGCTCAAGGCGCCGATCGTGATAAGCGCAATCACCGGGGGCTACGGCAAGGCCGAGGAGATCAACAAGAACCTCGCGTCCGTCGCGGAGCAGTATGGGATCGCGATGGGCGTCGGGAGCCAGAGGGCGGCCCTGGAGCACCCGGAGCTCGAGCGGACCTATGCGGTCGTCAAGGAGTTCGACATCCCGCTGCGCATCGCGAACCTGGGCGTGCCTCAGCTCATAAGCCAGGGGCTCAACACGCCGCTCACGATCGATGACGGCAGGGCAGCAATGAAGATGATCGACGCTCATGTCCTCGCAATCCATCTCAACTTCCTCCAGGAGGTCGTGCAGCCCGAGGGGGACACCAAGACCCGCGGGGGCCTCAAGGCGATCGAGAAGTTCGCCTCAGCACTTCCGATAATCGCGAAGGAGACGGGCGCGGGCATGCCGAAGGAGGTCGCGCTCAAGCTCAAGAGCGCCAAGGTCAAGGGAATAGATGTCGGAGGCCTGGGCGGCACGAGCTTCTCCGCAGTCGAGTACTTCAGGGCGCGTTCGGCGGGAGATACCGCGAGGGCGAACATCGGCCAGACCTTCTGGAACTGGGGGATACCGACCCCGGTCTCGGTCGTGCTCGCGAATGTCGGCCTGCCGATCATCGCGACCGGAGGGCTCAGGAGCGGGCTCGACGTCGCGCGCGCCATAGCAGTGGGCGCGTCCGCGGGCGGGATGGCAGGACGGCTGCTCCCGGCCGCGCTCGAGGGCAAGGACGCGCTCGCGCACGAGATGGGAGTCATCATGCAGGAGCTCAAGGCGGCCATGTTCCTTGTAGGCGCGAAGGACATCAAGGAGCTCGCAGCCTCGAGGGCCCTTGTCACGGGAAGATCCAAGGAATGGCTGGACCAGCTCTCGGAGTGATCCTGATGAAGTTCCCAGAGGACTACAAGGATAGGGTCAAGGATGTGAACGAGTACCTGATGCGCTCGCTCGACGTCATCGAGGACGGGAACCTCAAGGCCGCGATGGCGCACTACCCCGCGGCCGGCGGGAAGAGGCTCAGGCCCCTGCTCGCGACGATGACCTGCGAGGCCCTCGGAGGCGACTGGCGCAAGGCCTTGCCGTTCGGCGTGGCGCTCGAGATGGTCCACAACTTCACGCTTGTGCATGATGACGTCATGGACGAGGACGAGACCCGCAGGGGCATCAAGACGGTGCATGCGCAGTTCGGTATGCCTGAGGCGATACTCGCGGGCGATGCGCTGTTTGCGCGGGCGTTCGAGGTGGTTGGCAAGACCGAGGTCTCCCCCGGCCAGGTGGTGAAGCTGACAGACGTACTTGCGAAGGCTGTCAGGCTCCTTGCGGAAGGGCAGCAGATGGACATGGACTTCGAGGACGCGAAGAAGATCGTCTCTGATGATTACATGAAGATGATTGAGCTCAAGACGGCCGTGCTCTACTCAGCTGCCGCCCGGGGAGGCGCGATAATCGCTGGGGGCACCGAGGCGCAGGAGAAGGCGCTGTTCGAGTTCGGCAGGCTGATCGGCCTTGGGTTCCAGATTTGGGACGATGTCTTGGACCTTAGGTCGGACGAGGAGACCTTCGGGAAGCCGGTCCTGAACGACATCAGGAACGGCAAGAAGACGCTCATAGTCGTGAGCGCGCTCGAGGACCTCCGGGGGGTCGAGAGGAAGGAGTTCCTCAAGGTGCTCGGGAACAAGAAGGCCACGCTGAGCGAGCTCAAGATGGCCCGGGACCTGCTCGAAGATGTCGGCGCGGTCGATCACGCGGTCAGCATCGCGACCGGCCTCGTGACTGAGGGCAAGTCGAAGCTCTCGGTCATCAGCGACCCGAAGAAGAGGGTTTCACTGGAGCAGTTCGCGGACTTCATGATCGGCCGGAAGAGCTAAGGCACTCCCTCGTTCGTCAGCCTGAAGTCGGCCTTCTTGCCCTCTTCCAAGTGGCGGTGCTTGATTATGACCGCTCTGCGCGCGCTCGTGCCGACCTTGTCGAGCCGGATGATGGCCTTCGCGTTGTGAAGCAGGACATGTCCTCCTAGCGGCTCGAAGGTGTCCTTTTCGATGTCGGTGTAGACCTGCGATGTCAGGATGACCGGGATGTCCTTGCTCCTCGCTGCTGCGAGGAGCTTCGCGAGCTGCGGGCTGAGGGACTTGCGGATGCCCTTCTCCTCGTCGTTCCTTGTGAGGCGGTAGTGTATCGTCGCAGAGTCGAGGATCATGACCCCGATCTCGAGGGAGCTCTCGGCGAGCCTTACGGCCTTATCGACGAACTTCTCCTGGTCGTCGAACGTGTGCGGCTCGAAGAACAGGATGTTCTTCATGACCTCCTCGTAGTTGGCCCCCGCGATCTGCTTGAGGCGCTCGAGCGACACTCCCTCGGTGTCGATGTAGATGACCTTCTTCCCGGACATGGCGACCAGGCTGGCTACCTGGAGGCAGATGTTCGTCTTGCCTGAGCCTGCCTCCCCGAACAGCAGGGTGATTGCCCCGCCCTCGAACCCTCCCTCTAGGAGGGCGTCCAATACCTTCGAGCCTGTCGACAGATGAGCCACGCCACGCGATTGGGGTATCCGGTGATAAGCATTGCTAGTGCCCTTAGCTGGCCCGGCCACTTAGGATTAAATCCATGCAGGGCTCTCCCGCAACCGTGGCAGTGCACAGGGTAGGCGCTGAGGCGCGGCTCGATTCAGCCACTTGGATGGGCCGCAAGGCCGTCACGAAGCAGAGGCTGCCGAAGGGGTACAGGCATCCTACGCTGGACCGGTCGCTCCAGGGCTTCAGGATAAAGAACGAGTCGAGGCTGATGCTCGAGGCCCGCAGGGCCGGCATCCCGGTGCCGATCATCTACTCGATAGACATCGCAGAGAACAGGATCGTGATGGAGGAAATCCCCGGGAGCAGGGTGAAGGACGCCCTCGAGTCGATGCCGGACGAGAAGGCCCTTGAGCTGTGCGGGAAGATCGGGACCATCGCCGGAAGGATGCATGCGAACGACATCGTCCATGGCGATCTCACGACAAGCAACATGCTCCTGGACGGCGACAGGATAGTGCTCATCGATTTCTCGCTCGGTTCGAAGTCCTCGGAGCTGGAGGACAAAGGGGTCGACATGCATCTCCTCGAGGAGGCCTTCCACTCGGCCCACTACCGGAGGAGCGAGTTCTACGAGGCGGTCAAGGAATCGTATGTGAGGGCGTATCCTGGCGGTGCCGATGTGCTGAAGAAGGTCAAGGAGATAGAGAAGCGGGGGCGGTACACACGGAAAGAATAGCGTTCGTCACCTCGAACGACGGGAAGTTCAGGGAGATCGCCCAGCAGATGAAGGAGCGAGGCTACGAGCTGGAGCACATCAAGACCACCTACCCTGAGATCCAGGCGGACACGATCAACGAGACTATCGTCCCAGGGCTGAAGTGGCTCATGGAGCGGTGCGACCGGCCGATCATGATCGACGACTCTGGCCTGTTCATCGACGCGCTAAAGGGATTTCCAGGGGTGTACTCCGCCTATGTCTTCAAGACCATTGGATGCGACGGCATCCTGAGGCTCATGGATGGCGTGAAGGACAGGAGCGCGAGGTTCGAGTGCTGCATCGGGTTCATGAGACCTGGCGGTGAGCCGTCGATCGTGAAGGGTGTCTCGAAGGGGAGCATCGCGCTCGCGAAGGCAGGTTCGGGAGGGTTCGGCTATGATCCCGTCTTCATCCCCGAAGGGCACTCTGAGACATTCGCCCAGATGCCTATCCCCGAGAAGAACAAGATATCCCACAGGGGCAGGGCGGTCGAGGCGTTCCTGAAGGAGCTGCCACGGCTGCTAGAATCATAATCCTTTTAATATGGACCGCGTTAATCCAGCTCCGGGACCGGGCCATCCAAACGGGGTAGTGGTCTAGCTTGGTATGATACGTGCTTTGGGAGCATGAGGCCATCGGTTCAAATCCGATCTACCCCACATACACATCTCGGCTGTTCCTTCGGAGCCCAGCCCAGGACTACCGCAAAGGCTATGATGGTCGATGCAGGTGAATGACAGCGACTTGACCCATCGTCTGTGAGATGCCTCAAATGAACAGGAAGACCGCTTTCAGGAAGTTTCCCGAGATTCGGACAAGGCGCTTGATTCTCCGGCAGCCTTCGATGAACGATGTCGAGTTCTACTATGAACACTTCTCGAGTCCCGAGATTGTCTGGGGAGGGGGAGGACAGGGTCCCAAGGACATGAGCGCGGCCCGCAAGGAATTCAGGGAGTACTTGATCGACCTGTACATGAAGAGACGAGGATTCAGATGGATCATCATGCTCAAGGGGGAGGGCAAGCCGATAGGCACTTTGGGCTACTACAAGTGGAATCTAGACCGGAGCTACCAAGCGGAGATGGGCTACGACCTGGCAAAAGAGTACTGGGGCGAGGGGATCATGACAGAGGCGATGAAGGCCGTCATCGACTTCGGCTTCAGGAGGATGAAGCTCAACAGGATTGAGGTCTTCATCATGCCCCGCAACAAGCGCTCGATCAAGATGATAAAGAACCTCGGGTTCAAGAGAGAGGGCCTGCTGAGACAGCGCTACTTCGACGAGTTCGGCAATTTCACCGACGACATCCTTTTCTCTATGCTGCGGTCTGATTGGATCGAGAAGAGGCGAATCTAAGGGGACTCACAATGGCTGCCTTGCAGGAGGGGGGCAGGACAGCGATGTTCCGGAGTCTAGGGTTTGACGCGTCCTCCGAAGGTTCAATTCGCCGGATTGGGTTCCGGGCCAGCATGTCTATAAGCAGGGTCGATCTACCCCACTCTTAGCATCACTGTCCCTCCTTCTCTTCCACCCTCGACTGCATATGAACGTAGGGTCACATCCTGATGCGTCCAGGCTTTCATCTGGAGCATCAGGCTCGGTGATTATCCTCAATTTTAGCCTTATTAGAAATCATTATAAATTCGAAATTACATTGATTACTCGTGAACGAGGAACTCATTCGGATGATGAAGGTCTCCAACCCTCAGTGGAAGGGGGAGAGACTTCTGGAGCACGCGGGAAGGATATATCCAAGGGCGGTGACGGACGAGCTTGCGAAATACCTCGAAGATCGGCAGATCGTTCTGATCACGGGTCCGCGGAGATCGGGCAAGACAACCGCGATGATCCAGATAATGCAGGATCGCCTTGAAAAGGGAGTCAATCCCAAGAACATCCTATACTTCTCGTTTGACGAGATTCTCAGCAGAGAGCACACAGTTCTCGAGGATGTCGTTTCGTACTTCCTAAGAAATGTCATGCCCCTCAGGCCGTCGAAGCAGGCCAAGGCCTTCCTGTTCTTCGGCGAGATCCAGTTCGTTCGAGATTGGTCTACTATGCTCAAGCGGATTTATGAAACCCATCCGGAAGTGAAGATCTTCGCATCGGGCTCATCCTCGCTTGGCATACGGAGGGGAATGGGCGAAAGCTTGGCGGGCAGGGCGTATGATGTCACTGTCCCGACGCTTTCGTTCCGCGAGTACCTGAGGTTCAGAGGCATCGAATCTCCTTTCCTGCCGCCGATTTGGTCGAAATCCAAGGTCCCGGACGCGATCATGCTCATCAAGGATGAGATCTCGAACGCGCTGGCCGAGTATCTCGTGCGGGGGGGTTATCCGGAGACGGTCGGCATGCGCCAGATGTCAAAGGTCCACAGGTACATCAGGCAATCGGTCCTCGAGAGGGTGGTATACCACGACCTTCCAGAAACGGAGGACGTTGCCAACCCTGCAAGCATGATGCACCTCATGAAGATACTGGCATCGATAAGCTCCCAGAGGTTTGAGATAGCCAACATCGCACCGGACATCGGCATGAAGGCACAGACTGCGTCGAAGTACCTGTCCGTCTTGGAGCGCGCGATGCTAATCGCGACCTGCTACAACTACACGAAGAGCATGGTGAAGCAGGCGCGGTCATCGAAGAGAGCATACCTCACGGACAACGGACTCATAAGCGCGCTTCTGGGACTGGACGAGTCGGTTGGAAGCCAGGAACTCGGGAGGCTTGCCGAAACCGCTGCATTCAATCACCTTTCGAGGTCGTCGCAGGTCCACTTCTGGAGAGATCCGCAGGGGAACGAGGTCGATCTGGTTCTTCCGTCGAAATCCGGGCCGATTCCGATAGAGGTGAAGTTCCAGAGCAGCATATACAAGTCGGACGCGAAAGGGCTTGTACGATTCTGTGAAGTCAATGACTGCGACCGGGCGTTTCTGGTCACCAGGGACAAGCTGGGGACCATGGAAGTCAGAGGCTTGACAATCAAGATGTTCCCCCTCTGGAGACTTCTCCTCTCAGGCCAAGAGCCACGATCAAGTGCACATTCCTGATGAACGTGAACTCACGCGGCACAAGCGGAGCGAGGGCCCGGATATTTGCCGGAAATCTGCAGGCAATGCCAAATCCCCATCGTATTTCCGAAGAGCATGCAAGATCCTGTTTTGAACGCGAGAGGCTCGATGCTGAGAGAGCTTGGCAAGATACTCTGCAAACCGGACAGCAGCGCCAATTCCCTGCCCGCAAGGAACTGGTCTTAGGAATGCTGGATCGCTGCGGCAATCTGATTCGCCGTCATGACCAGCAGGTCTCCCTGAGCCTGTGTCAGCACGCACGATTTCACGATTGCCGAGACCTCCTTGACTAGCGCGTCGAGGACATTCGTTGCGGCCATTGAGTCCGGCTTTCCCTGCCATTGCTTCTCAGACGCATCGACCTTCTGGAGCAGGCTGTTCGCCCGGCCCATGCTGAGGCTGCCGCTGTCCCTGAAGTGGCAGATGATCTCCCTCAGATCGTCGTACAGCTCCTCCGGAGTCGGCGGCGGCTGATTCGTCAAGCCAGCGATCCCGAACAATGAAAGACCCGAGACGTTCGCCCAGAGGTAGCCCTCGTAGGACTTGCCGAACAACTCGACGTTGGTCGTATTGACTCCGGTTGTGCTGACAATGTCCGAGAGCCTCACCCACTCGCCTGAAGACGACATCACGAACAGCTCCAAGTAGGTCTCGTTGAGGTCCTCCAGATCAGAAATGTCTCCGTCGCCGTTGAGGTCAAGGTCGGAGGCCGTGTAGTAGATCTTGACCAGCGCTCCCATGACGGACACATTGGGATCATCTGGCAGGAACTCGATACTCACATACTTGTCCATGATGACCTCCTTTGGCCAGAGGGCGCTCGAGCTCGCGAGGCTCGTGCCGACCTCGGAGTCGTTCAGCTTTTCGATCTTGACGCCGAAGGTCGTCATATTGCCGAGCCATGCCCATGCGAAGGTGTCGGTCGTCCTCGTCGTGTCTATTTGATCCAGCCTGAAGCACGCTCTTGGGTTGAGGTAGTCCACGAACACGCTCCTGTCCGAGACGCTCATCTTCATGCTCTTCAGCACGCCGATGACCCTTGTCGCGTCAGAGTCGAGCACTTCGGAGAGCATCACGATCGTCTGCGTGTCATTCCACAGCCCGTATCTTACGGCGATGCGGTCGTACTCAGAGGAGGTCATGCCCTCTAGTACATCGGGGACGTCTTGCAGCAATTCACGAATCAGTCCCCCGGCGGTTCCGGAAGTCGAGTTCGGGTCACCGACAAGGACGATGTACCTCGAGGTCTTGTAGTCTGACAAGAGCATGCTGACATTCACGACCCTGACGGTGGCGTTCTCCGCAAGCTTGGCTGCGAAGGCCGAGACTGCGCTCTCATCGTCATAGACGAGGACGATCTCGTCATCGAGCCGAATCTTGTAGTCCGTGTCCAGCGAGTCGGGAACGCCGTCACCGTCAGAGTCGCCACTGAGGGGGTTCAGCCCCAGCTCCAGCTCCCTGGAGTCGTTGACGCCGTCGCCGTCGGTGTCGTTCGACAGCGGGCTCATCAGCGCGGACACTTCGAACCCGTCGCTGATACCATCTCCGTCGGAGTCTCCTAGAGTCGCGTTGGTCTGGTACAGCACCTCGAATCCGTCCCCTATACCGTCGGAGTCAGAGTCGTTGGAATTGGGATCTGCGCCCAGAGCGAACTCCTGCCCGTCGAACATCATATCGCCGTCGGAGTCCGGATTCTTCGGGTCGGAGCCGAAGCGTATCTCCTGAAGGTCGTCCAGAGCGTCGTTGTCTGTGTCGTTCCTGTTCGGGTCGGTGCCGAGCATGAACTCTTGGAGGTCGTTGAGGCCCTCGTGGTCTGAATCTGGATCCTTCGGGTCGCTGCCAAACTTGACCTCGGTCCCATCGCCGAGGCCGTCGCCGTCAGTATCCCAGTTGGTCAGGTTCGTACCGAGCTTCAGCTCCTCAAGGTCCGTCAGCTTGTCGCCGTCCGAATCGATCGCTCGCGGGTCGGAGAGCAGGATGGATTCATTCTCGTCGTTTACGCCGTCGAAATCCGTGTCCGGCGTCATCGGGTCGCTCGTGACATGCACGACCGATGTGCCGTGCTCGAGGGCGATTGTGATGTTCCAACCTGCAGTCTCTTCCGCATCCGACAGGAAGTCGTGATCAGCGTCGAGGAATCTCGGCAGCGGGTCAGGGTTCACCGGCTCCCATGTGTGGTTCCATTTCGTGAGGGGGTTCCAGGAGGCCACGTAGATATGGTCCGAGGGGTCCACCTCTATCTCGTTCCCCCATGCCTGGCCCTCGAATGTGAACATCCATCTTCCTTCGGGGCTCCACTTCTGGATGCGGTCCGCCACGTCCCCTCCAGAATCGAACGTGAGGAGGTTACCGTCAGCGTCCACTGCGATGTCCCTCATGTTGTCGAATTGACCATCCTGGGACCCGTGCTCCCCCCACATCGTCACGAAGGTGCCGTCGGACTTGAACTTCGTCATTCTGTTGTGCCCCTCCCCGTAGACGTAGATGTCGCCGTTCTTGTCGACATCCATGCAGCTCTGATACCAGTCCAGCTGTCCGGGCTCAGATCCGTAGCCTCCCCACGTGGCCGCTATTGAGACCATGCCATCTTCGTTCATGAGAAGCTTGTGAACGTGGCTCAGCCTGCAGACGACGTACATGTAGTAGGTGCCCGGGTCCGGCCCGTTGGGGTCGACGGCCACAGACTCGAAGCCGTTGTCCCCGCTGGCCTCAATAACCCCTATGCTCACTTGCGCCATCTTCGTCCCGTTCGTCGAATAGACCATGATGTCCTGCTGAAGACGGATCAGCACGAGCGTCGTCCGCTCGGCCAGCCCCTTGAGGGTCACGACGTCCATCTCGTATGGCTCGCATGGATCCGTGACGAACCTTCCGGCCTCCGTGCCGTTCGGATAGAGCGTCACCACATTGAAAGTGGGACTGTAATCCCCGATATAGAGCAAGCCGTCCTCATCGACCGACATGGGCCCAGAGCCCTCGGCCAGGGTTGGAGCGCTGTAGGACATGTCCTGTTCGATCTTCGTGATGTAGTAGTTCAGGGCTTCGTCCGGCACGCCGTCGCCGTCCGTGTCGCCGCTTCTCGGGTTCAGGAGCGAATAGTACTCGTCGTAGTCGCTTATTCCGTCGCCGTCCGTGTCGGCAAGGTTCGGTTCGGAGTTGACCATCCAGTAGTACTCGTGTCCCCTGTAGGTGATGTTGACTACCCAGCCGCGGTACTCGAAGAAGTCCGTCAATCGGTCCCCGTCCGTGTCGACGCTGCGGGGGTTGTAGCCCCGAGAGTGCTCGAACAGGTCGCTGAGGCCGTCGTGGTCGGTGTCGGGGTCCTTGGGATCGGTGCCGATCTCGATCTCGTAGTCATCCCCTAGCCCGTCGCCGTCGGTATCTGGTATCCAAGGATCGGTTCCAGCAGCCGCCTCCTCCGTGTTGTTCAGACCGTCCCCGTCAGAGTCGGTCGATGGCAGGGCGCGCCAATTGTAGAACTCATCTATCGAGCCTGGCATGATGTCGAAGTACATCGTGGTCCACGCCGTGACCTGCGTGTTCGCTGGGTCGTTGGTCTGAGACTTGCGGTCGCACCACCATCCGAAGAACCACCAGCAATCGTCATAGAAGACCTTGTAGTCGGTGTACATGCCGACAGCCACTGGGAAGTTGACCATCCCGATGCCGGGCCTCAGCCATGCCTCAGTGTCGTAGAGCACTGACTTCTGGGCGGCAGTGTAGGTGGTGGAGTTCGCTACGGTCGATCCTCCGCTGACCGATTTCGAGCCCCACGGGGCCGATAGCACCTGGTGCGGGACGATGTAGCTGTCTACGAGGTCCTGATAGCTCCCGTCACCGGTTATAGTGACATTGCCCCACAGGCGGCTGCTGTACGTGATGTTGTCGCCCGCATCCATGCCGTTACTGTCCACATCGTCATAGTTCATGGCCGAACCGACGTAGTCCATGGTGACATCGCTCCTGGTACGGACGTCGGTGAAGCAGTCCACGAGCCAGCCTATGAACTCCCCGATAAGGTCGAAGCCGAACAGCAGTTGAGCCAGCAGGTCGATGATCGCAAGCACTGCGGCCGCTATTGCACCGTATGGTGGGGCTATCACGGAGAGACCTATCAACGCCAGAGAATATGCGAGCGTGACAACTGCGTAGGTCACGGCTATCCCCGTCCCCACTGCCCCCCATCCCAGCTCCGCGCCTATGGCGAACAGCGCGTAGAACGACATCGCGACCGCGATCACGACGGCGACTATGTTCAGGGCGTTGCTGACCCTCGAGAACAGCTTCGTCTCCGACATCAGTCCCTGCTTGACGGAGTTGAAAGTCGTCTTGAAGAGGTTCCACGTGCTCTGGCCAGCTGTCTTGACCAGGGTGCCCATGCGCGAGAACGTCTCGGAGAAGGCGTAGGCAGTGTCCAGGATCTCCAGAGTGCTCATGAGGTATCCAATCCCGTCCATCCCTTTCGTCAGGATCTTCTCCAGGGTCTCGTCCACGAACACTACCTCGGGGACGCTGTGGTCTACGACCACATCCCCGATGGAAACAACGAGCTGCTCCCCGCAGTCCCATGCGGACACGAGCCCGATCGCAGTCTCCAGCGAGCTTTCGCTCAAGCCCCACGAGCGCACCTCGTCGATGACCTGGTGGAGCTCAAGAGCCGTGTCAGCCCCTCCTTCGTACCAGCTCGACCTCAGCGCCTTGGTGACCGCCACGGGCTCACCAGTGAGGTCGAATGACAATGGACCGCTGACGATGTAGCTGGATGAAAGCTCGGAAAGGTCGATGGTGGCGACGCTGTCCTCCAGGCCGACGATCACGGGCAGCGTCTTCCCCGCTGGAATGGAGTCCACCGCGGCCGGGATCATGGTCGAAGTCGAGGCCTTGATCGCCTGGTCCTGGTGTTCGAAGCTCCTGATGTCGAATGAGATGCCATTCAAGGCGTGACTGGACAAGAGATTCGGCACATCCTCGAGATCGTTCGTGGAGTCTCTCAGGAAGCTGTAGGCGAGCAGTAGGTTCGCTGCCATGAGCTCGTCGGTATCGGTGCCGTTGAACACGCCAACAGACGAGCCGAAGTTCTCGTCGACCGTCATTCCAGTCACAGTGAAATCCTCGTTGTGTGTCGCGAGAGAGATCGGTGAGGCTACCACTCCGAGGTCGACCTTTGCGTAATAGCTGGTGGCATTGACTTCCATCCCAGTGGCGGTAAGGGAACCATCCGGAGACGCCATCACTCTCTTTCCGTTGCTGGCAAGGATGATGGAAGCGCCGCCTTCCGTCGCCGTGAAGGTGAACTCGCAGGCGTCCGTCATCTCCGTAGAAGTCGCCGTGATCGACCCGTCGGGCTGGAGCGCGACGTACATTCCGTTGGCCGCCCTGAGAGCCGCCTTGCTGCCAGAGAGAGGATTCCACGCGAAAGTCTCGTTGGAACCGACAGCGGTTCCTGTGGCAGTGATCGAACCGTTCGACTGGAGGCTGATAAAGTCTCCGCTCTCGGCAGTGAATGCCTTTATCTCGGTGTCCGTCACGCCGCTCACCCTCCAGATCAGGCTAACGTTCAGCGAGGTAGTGACAGGCGCGGATGAGTTTGGTAGGAACATCCTTCCTTTGAGCGCGACCATGTTTCCGTAGTCCCATACGGGAAATAGAGGCACGTATGCAGACGAGCCGTCCACGACAATCCCGTAATCGATCAACGCTTCCTGAGAAGGCAGACTGCTGGAAGCTATCTTTAGGCTCGGTATGATCGATAGATCATGGGTCGAGCCGTCCAGATCCTTGACCGACCCCTGAGAATCCAAGGGCCAGTCCCAGCTCTGCTGGATAAGCCTCATGTGGTCGGGATTCTTGGTCCTGAGCTGGAACGAGATGTATGTCGGATTCCCGGACGTACTGATGTCCACCTGGAAGGAGCTCCCCAAGCCAGTCTTAGCAAAGGGAGAGGGATCGAGGTAGTCGGGAACGCCATCATTGTCGTTGTCCGGGTCCCACGCGTTCGGGAGGCCGTCCCCATCGACATCGAGCGAGACATTCGTCACTTCGAGATAGTCGGCGAACCGATCATCGTTCGAGTCTGCCTTGTTGGGATCCAGCCCCATCTGAGCCTCCTTGTAATCGTTCAATCCGTCGAAATCGCTGTCTGGATTGTCAGGATCGGTGCCGATCACCCGCTCGACCGAATCAGGAAGGCCATCACCATCGGAATCGTTGGTGTCGTCAGTGTTCGCCATTAGCTCGTTGACGAACCTCGAGAGGTCGCGGAACGCCGAAGGTATCTCTTCGGGCGTCTGAAGCGCGGTCGCTTCCTTTTCACTATCATTATTGACCATCGGTTGGAATGCGAGAACAACAAAGCATACCGCAATCCCTATCGACACAAGCAGCACGCGTCTTGAGACGGCGTCCATCATCTCCCCCGTAGGGTCTCCAGACCCGATCACCGTATGTGCTGGTGCACGATAAGGGTTGCCTCAATGGAGACGGACCTAGGATTTGTTATCGCAGGTTTCCCCATGCCGGAGTCTTGTTTCGAATATCTGCGTGCGCGAGCTGCG
>JAJYIS010000034.1 GCA_021789945.1 Thermoplasmata archaeon
TTCAGCTCGATGCTGGTCGGATCCAAGAGAACAGACGTCAAAAAGACCTGTTCCAACACGTGCGGCAGTGCTCGCCCGACATGTGGGAGAAATCATTCCCGAATGGGCGAGGTGCTCGAGGGCCAGCAGGGTCGGCACAAGGGTGTCTGCGCCAAGATCGACCTGCCGCCAACAGCCGCCTCCAAGAGACTGGAGGTGGCAGGGGGTTTACGGTTCAACCCCGGCGCGTTCCAGCATGACGCGATGATGACCCTATACGAGCCAGCGATGGCCGCACGGTCGGAGCCGAATGGAACGAGTTGCATCAAAGGGGTGACTTGAGAGTCACCACCCGCCAATGCAACAGAACCCGAAAAATCTGCGAAGTGGCGCGACGGCACACTGTGGCACGAGTTCTTGGAATTCCTTAAGTACCGAGTCAGCATCCCGTTTTTCGGAGGGCTTAGAATGGTAGCTCAGATCATAAGCGGCAACGAGGTCGCCAAGAGCATCAGGGCCGAGATCAAGAACGAAGTCGTTCAGCTGAAGAAGGTCGGGATCGAGCCCGGGCTGGTCGTCATCATCGTCGGCGAGGACCCGGCATCCCAGGTCTACGTGAGGAAGAAGGGCGAGGCGTGCGACGAGCTCGGATTCTGCTCGGAGACGGTGAGGCTGCCCGCGAGCACGACCGAGGAGGAGCTGCTCAGGCTCGTGGACAAGTACAACAAGGACAAGAAGTTCGACGGGATCCTCGTGCAGCTCCCGCTCCCGAAGCACATCAGCGAAGAGAAGGTTCTGATGAGGATCGACCCGGGGAAGGACGTCGACGGCTTCCACCCGGTTAACGTCGGCAAGATGGTGGTCGGGAGCGCGGACTGCTACCTCCCCTGCACCCCACATGGCGTCCAGGAGCTGCTCATCAGGAGCGGGAACGACCCCGCTGGGAAGCACGTTGTCGTGCTCGGCAGGAGCAACATCGTCGGTAAGCCAGTCGCATGCATACTCGTCCAGAAGGCGAAGGGGGCCGATGCGACCGTCACCATCTGCCACTCGAGGACGAAGAACCTGGCCGAGATAACTCGCCAGGCTGACATCCTGATAGCCGCAATCGGCTCGCCCAATTTCGTGAAGGCCGACATGGTCAGAGACGGCGTCGTAGTGATTGACGTCGGGGTGAACCGGATCAACGACCCGACCGCGAAGGGCGGGACGAGGTTGGTCGGGGATGTGGATTTCGAGGCCGTCAGCAAGAAAGCGAAGGCCATCACGCCTGTCCCGGGCGGAGTCGGCCCGATGACTATCACGATGCTGATGAAGAACACCCTTCACGCGGCCAAGATACACCACAACTACAAGGGCTGAGTTCGGCAGCTCGCGACCCTTCGATGTACAAACTCCTTCCTTGCCCTTTCACGCAGGTTCGCTATTCGCCGTATAATGTCGAAAGTCGTCTTACGAGCGCTTGCGAGCGGTCCTAGACCTCCGCTTCGTTTCCAGGAATCGAAATTGTCGCATCGAAAAGCATTATAAGGCATTCCCGAATGCGGTCGCAAGAAATCGATTTGGAAGCCTGTCGAGGACCTCGGTGAGGGGTTCCCGGCCTTTGTCCAGACTCAATCGATGCGGATCGGATGCGTGACATGATGGAAGCGAAGAGTACTGAATTGATGCATGAAGGGCTTGTCATGAAGGACCCTGCCAAGCTGAGGCTGAAGCCGAACCTTCAAGGCTATGCCGAACTGAGGAAGAAGTTCAAGTGGTCGGATGCCGAGAAGATGGTCGACTGGTTCCCCGGCGGGAAGATCAACGCCGGCTACAATGTGATCGACCGGCATGCCAAGGGCCCGAGGCGGAACAAGATCGCCCTCATCTACGATGACGGCGAGGGGAACGCCACGAAGCTGACCTTCCAGCAGCTCTTCGAGATGAGCAACAAGTTCGCGAACGTCCTGAAGAAGCTCGGCGTGAAGAGGCAGGACAGGGTGTTCTTCTTCCTGCAGAGGTCGCCCGAGCTGTACTCGGGCTTCGTGGGCGCCATCAAGTACGGCGCCATCGCTAGCCCGATGTTCCCGGCCTTCGGCCCGGACGCGATCAAGGACAGGCTTCTGGACAGCGGCGCCGTCGTGCTCGTGACCGACAGCGTCCTCAAGAAGAGGGTCTACGAGGTGAAGGACCAGCTGCCCGAGCTGAAGCACATGATCATCGTGGGCCAGGACGTGGCCCCGAACGAGGTCAGCTGGGAGAAGGAGATGGCCTCAGCGTCCGCGATGTTCGAGACGGTCCCGATGGACCCTGAGGAGTTCATGTATATGCTCTACACGTCGGGCACGACGGGCAAGCCGAAGGGCGTCGTCCACGCGCACAAGGACATAGTCGAGTGCCACCTGTCGACCTACTGGGTGCTCGACGTCCACGAGGACGACGTCTACTGGTGCACTGCAGACCTCGGCTGGGTCACGGGAGTCGTGTACGGCGTTCTCGGCCCATGGTCCAACGGCACGACCCAGGTCGGCCTGGGCGGAAGGTTCGAGCCGGAGAGATGGTACAAGACAATCCAGGCGTACAAGGTCACCGTGTGGTACACCGCCCCGACTGCCGTGAGGATGCTCATGGCGAAGGGAGACGACCTGCCGAAGAAGTTCGAGCTGTCGAGCCTGAGGGCGAACTACTCGGTCGGCGAGCCGCTCAACCCCGAGGGCGTGAAGTGGGCCATGGACGTGTTCGACAACAAGCCGTTCCACGACACCTGGTGGCAGACGGAGACCGGCAGCATACTGATTACGAACTTCCCCGAGATGCCGATCAAGCCGGGCTCGATGGGCAAGCCCTTGCCCGGGATAGAGGCCGCCATAATCGACGAGGCCGGGAAGGTCCTTGAGCAGGGCGAGGAGGGCAACCTGGCCATCAAGCCGGGCTGGCCGTCGATGATGAGGCAGATCTGGAAGAATCCTGCGAAGTACAACGAGTACTTCAGGAACGGATGGTACTACACCGGCGACACCGCGCAGATCGACAAGGACGGCTACTTCTGGTATGTCGGCCGCGCGGACGATGTGATCAAGACCGCGGGCGAGAGGGTCGGGCCCTTCGAGGTCGAGAGTGCCCTGATCGAGCACCCGGCCGTCGCGGAGGCCGGCGTCATAGGCAAGCCGGACCAGCTGAGAGGGAACATCATCAAGGCGTTCATCGTGCTGACCCCAGGCTACACGGACTCCCCGCAGCTGAGGGAGGACATCCAGAAGTTCGTGAAGAACAAGCTCGCCGGGCACGCGTACCCGAGGGAGATCGAGATCATGCAGAAGCTCCCCAAGACCAGGAGCGGCAAGATCGTCCGGAGGCTGCTCAGGGCAAAGGAGCTGGGCCTGCCGCTCGGCGACACCTCGACCCTGGAGGACTAGAAAACCCGATTTCCGCTTTTTTCATATTTCGTTTCGGTCTGCAGGACGGTTGGTATATTGGCGGAAAAGGATGAACAGAGGATAACAGAGCTAGAGCACAAGGTCCAGACGCTGAGGGAGATCGTGTCGGTCGTCACGATCGTGGCGTTCACCATCTTCCTGGGGATACCCATCGTGGCCTCGGTCGTGGGCGTGGGGACCTACTCCGGGTTCTTCGGAGCTGCATGGAACACCACGCTGCTGTACGGGCTGCTGGTGGCGAACACCGTAGGATATCTCTGGAGCGAGCTCTGAGGGGTTGGGGATATGGACAACAAGGTCAAGAACACGATAATCCTGGTGCTGCTCGTCTTCCTGGCGGTCGCGATCCAGCAATCGATACTGTACTCGGTCGACAACGGCATCGGGAGCGGGAACGTCCAGGTCATCACGGTCGATTCGAATGGGAACGAGCAGTGGACGATGGGCCTGATACCGCACCTCGAGACTATGTCGAAGGCGAGCGCCCTCGCGCAGGGGCTCAAGATATGGGCCGCCCCGGGCGACTACTCGGGAGACATCATTCTGGGCATCACGAGCGCAATCGCGGCCGTGATGTGGATCGTCTGGCTGGGCGTATTCCTCGGCTTCCCGGGGAACATGAAGTTCACGAAGGAGAGGCTCCTCGGCCTTGCCGGGGTCGCGCTCCTGGTCATGACGCTCAACCTGGTGTTCCTCAGGGCGATCGCGGACGCGACGACCTCGGGGTCGGTGGTGAAGAACACAGCGGCCCATCTCTCGCTCGCGTTGAACAACACGGGCATACTGATGGCGATACTGCTGCACAGGATGGGCGTCGGCGTCAAGGACCCCGATGTCCCGATGATGCCCGCCCTGAGCTCGTCCAAGTGCGACAAGGCCTACGGCAACTTCTACCGGAAGTTCTACGCGGTCATGACCATACTGGTCGTGACGGCGGTCATCGAGATAATCTTCCAGTACGCGAAGGCCGCCGTGCCAGAGGTCGCCGTGGACGCCTCCGTGTGGCTCATCTGGGGAGTCATATTCCTCGGACACTTCGGCTCCTTCCCGAGCGACTGGAAGCTGGGCAAGCGGCCGAAGGGCATCGTGCTGATGATCGTTCTGACCCTGCTGACAGTGGTGGGCTTCTACGTGATGCAGGTCGCAACCCACGGGGTCGTGGGGAGCGGCGTGCTCGAGTCCCGGCTGTCGAACGCTGGATTGAGCCAGAACGCGGGCCTGAGCCTGATGCTCTCCTGCTGGCTGGTCTTCTGGACCATCGCGGTCGGGGCCGCGGGATACTGCGACCCCGGCGCGTGCAAGGCGCCCGAGAAGAGCTGATCCGGCGCGCTCCTGGCACAAAACCTGCAAAACCCCTTCGCAGACCTCTTTTCCATACTCTGTCTCACGCGCGCTCGATCCTCGCCGCGCACACCTTGAACTCCGGTATGTCTGACGCCGGGTCGAGCGCGGCGTTCGTGAGCCTGTTCGCCGCCGCCTCGGCGTAGTGGAACGGGATGAAGATCGTGCCCTCGATTATCTTGTCGGTCACGCGCGCCTTGAGCGTGATGGACCCGCGCCTCGAGGAGACGGAGACCCTGTCCCCGTCCGCGATCCCGAGCTTCTTCGCGTCCTCGCCCCGGATCTCGACGTACGGCTCAGGGGCCTCGCGCTCGAGCTTGGGCGAGCGCCTGGTCATCGTGCCCGTGTGGTACTGGAACAGGTTCCTCCCAGTCGTGAGGATGAACGGGTACTCTTCCGAGACTACCTCGGCCGGCGGAGTGTGCTCGATCGGCGCGAACTGGCCCTGTCCCCTCGTGAACTTCTGCACGTGGAGTATCCTCGTCCCTGAATGGTCCTTGTCTGGGACGGGCCATCTGAGGACCTTGCCGTCGACCCGTTCGTGCGTGATGCCCGCGAAGATGGGCGTCACGGTCGCCATCTCCGCCATGATGTCGGCCGGGGACGAGAACTCGAAACCTTTCGAGCCCAGCCGCCTCCCAAGGTCGCATGCGATGATCCAGTCGGCCCTCGCCTCCCCCGGCGGTTCGACCGCCTTCCTCAGCATCCTGAGGGCCCTGTCAGTGTTCGTGAATGTGCCGTCCTTCTCCGCGTAGCACGCCGCGGGGAGCACGACATCCGCCATCTTGGCGGTCTCTGTCAGGAATATGTCGGTCACTGCGAGGAACTCGAGCTTCTTCAGCGCTTCCTCCACGTGGTTCAGGTCGGGGTCGGAGACCATCACGTTCTCTCCGAAGACCACCATCGCCTTGACCTTCCCGGCCATCGCGTCGTTCATCGCCCGGGTGAGGGTCAGGCCGGGCGTCGGGGACAGGCGCACGCCCCACGCCTTCTCGAACTTCGCACGGACTGCCTCATCGTCGACCCTCTGATAGCCTGGGTACAGGTTCGGGAGCCCGCCGCTGTCGCACGCTCCTTGGACATTGCACTGGCCCCTGAGCGGGTTCACCCCGGTGGACTCCTTCCCGATGTGCCCGGTGGCCATCGCGAGGTTCGCGATGCTCTTGACGAGGTCCGTGCCGTTGCTGTGCTGCGTGATGCCCATCGCGTACGCGATCATCGCCTTCTTCGAGCGGGCGTACAGCCTCGCCGCCTCGACGAGCTTCTCCTTCGGGATGCCGGTGATCGATTCGACCTTCTCGGGGGTGTAGCTCTCGACGACCTTCTTCAAGTCCTCGAAGGCGGTCGTGCGGGCCTTCACGAACTCCTCGTCTGCGAGTCCCTCGTCTATGATTACCTTGAGCATGCCGTTTATCCAGGCGACGTCGGTGCCTGACCTCTGGCTGAGATGGATGTGCGAGATCCTGGAGAGCGGCGTGTCCCTGGGGTCCACGACGATTATCTTCGCCCCCTTCTCCTTCGCCCTGAGCATTCGCGAGCCGATGATCGGATGCGCTTCGAGTGTGTTCGAGCCAGTGACGAGTATGCAGTCCGCGCCGTCGAACTCAGGTATCGTGTTCGTCATCGCCCCGCTCCCGAAGGAGTACAGGAGCCCGGTGACCGTGGACGCGTGACAGAGCCTTGCGCAGTGATCGACGTTGTTGGTGCCCAGGACCGCCCTCGCGAGCTTCTGGAACACGTAGTTCTCCTCGTTGGTGCACTTCGCCGACGCCAGTAGCACGATCGAGTCCGGCCCGTGCTTGTCCCTGATCTCCTTGAGCGCCTTCACGATCCTGTCGAGCGCCTGGTCCCAGGAGGCCTTCACCAGCTGCCCCTTCTCGCGCACCATCGGGTTCTTGAGGCGGTCGGGGTGCTGCACGAACGCGTGCGCGTTGTACCCCTTTATGCACAGCCTCCCCAGGCTTATCTCGTCCGTCTTGCACGGCACGACGCTGGTCAGGCGTCCGTCCACCACCTGGAGGAAGAAGTTGCAGCCAGTGCCGCAGTACGGGCACGTGGTCAGCACGTGCTCAACACTCATCGCATCCGTCCTCCAGCTGCTCTCCCTCGAGCGTCGTGTTGAGCGGGCTGACGGTCTTCTCGTCGCCCGGCCTGAACTTGAACAGCTCCTTCATGTCCTTCGCCAGGAGCTTCCGCATGGTGAGGAGCGGGATCTCCGCAGGGCACGACCTCTCGCACTCCCCGCACTCGATGCACTTGTCGATCATGTGATAGGACCTGATCATGTGGAACGAGAGCCCCGGGGGCACGCTGGGCTCCGCGACGAACGTCCGGTCCTCGAGCACGCAGTCGTCGTCGCAGAAGCATACCGGGCAGTTCAGGGTGCATCCGAAGCACTTGTTGCACTTCTTGAACTGGCCCGCCCAGAATTCCAGCCTCTCCTGCTGGCTCATCTTCTCCAGGCGGGAGATGAGCTCGTCTCCCTTCGCCGCTGCATGAGGCTCGCCGAGGTCGACCTTGCTCGGCACGGGGTCCTCGCACCTGCAGCGCCTGATCTGGTCCTCCGAGCAGGCAAGGCCTATCCTGACAATCCGCTTGTCGTCGACGTACTTCCGCTTGACGAGCTCCGCGAGAGCCTTCTCGTCGCACCTTCTCGTGATGATCGCTATCCTGCCCTTCGAGACCCACGGATAGATGTTCTCCAGGATGGTGATGAGCTGGTACGGTATGTCGAGCCTGACATCGCCCAGGTCTTCGCCCTTGGGCACCATGGCCGGGACGACGTTGCCGTGCTCCTCTCGCATCACCAGGAGCATGTCCGCCCCGCGCTCCTCGAACGCGAGCTTCGCGAGCTTCCTTCCAAGGTCGTTCACCACTTCACCCCCCGCATCGGGTTCGGGCCTAGCTGCTTGACCTCGTCCACGAAATCGGTCACGACCTTCTGGAACTTCTCGCCCTCGGAAGCGCTCACCCAGTCGAGCCTCAGCCTCTTCTCGTCGATGCCGACCTCCTTGAGCACCTTCTGCACGAGCGGCATGCGCTTGGCCGTCCTGTGGTTCCCGGTCATGTAGTGGCAGTCGCCGATGTGGCATCCCAGGACCAGGACGCCGTCGACTCCCCCTGAGATCGCCTTGAGGACATACTCCGGCTTCACGCTCGCGCTGCACATCACCCTGATGATATGGATGTTTGGCGGCATCTGGAGCCTGCTAACGCCCGCGAGGTCGGCACCCGCGTACGAGCACCAGTTGCAGCAGAACGCCAGGATGGTCGGGCTGAACTCGGCCATCAGGTCTCCTCCTCGGTGCTCTTTATGAGGGCGTCTATCATCGAGCTCAGCTGCTGGCTCGTGAATCCGCGCTGCTGCATCGCGTCGTTGGGGCACGCCGCGACGCAGGTCCCGCAGCCCTTGCACTTCGTCTCGTTGACCTTCGCGTACCGCTTCCCGTGCTCCTCGACGATCTCGATGGCCTCGTAGGGGCATGCGATCACGCAGTTCCCACACGCGGCGCACCTGTCGGGATCTGCGGACGCCGTGATCGCCTCGACCACTACCTTGCCCCTCCTTATGGGTATGGAGGCCTTCGCGGCGGCCGCGAGTCCCTGGCCCATGCATTCCGTCACGCTGCTCGGCCATCTCGCCGAGCCAGCGATGAACACGCCGTCCGTGGCGAACTCCACCGGCCGGAGCTTCACGTGCGCCTCAAGGAAGAACCCGTACTTGTCCAGGGGGACCTTGAGCAGCTTGCCGAGGTCCCTCGCGTCCTCCCTCGACACCATGGGCGTCGCCAGGACAACGAGGTCTGTGTCGAGGTCGACCATCTCGTCGATGGTCTCGTCGTACACCTCGACGACCACCCCGTCCTTCTTCCGCACGACCTTCGGGATCCTCTCTAGGCCGTACCTCAGGAAGACCACGCCCCTGTCCGAGGCCTCCCTGTACAGCCTCTCAGACGCGGTCCCGTAGCTCATGATGTCCCTGTGGATGATGGACACCCTCGAGTCCGGCCTCGTCCTCACGATCCTGAGCGCGTTCTTCAGCGAGGCGTTGCAGCAAATCCTCGAGCAGTACTCCCGGCCGGGCTGGCGGCTGCCGACGCACTGTATGAAGACCGCTCGCCTCGGGACATTGCCGCTCGCGAGCCGCCTCTCCAGCTCAAGCTGAGTGACGACCTCCGGCATCTCCTTGAAGCCGTACTCGCCCTTCGGCATGAACTCCTGCGCCCCGGTCGCGAGGATGATGGCCCCCGCGGGGATCTTCTCCTGCTTGCCCTTGCCCTCGACGGTGACCTCGAAGTTCCCGATGAATCCTGAGACAGCGACGACCTTCGCGCCGAGGTGGACCTTCGCGTGGCGCGACCCCTTCAGCTCCTTGACCAGCTGGCCGATGAGGTCACCGCTCTTGCTGAACTCGGGGGAGATGACCTCGACATCGCCGAGCACGCCCCCGAGCTTCTCCTCCCTCTCAATCAGGTGGGTGTCGATGCCCTGGGCGGCAAGGGATGCCGCGGCCGTGAGGCCCGTCAGGCCCCCGCCGATCACTACCGCAGTCGGGATGACGCTCGACTCCGTCTCCTTCTGCGGCTCCAGCAGGCGCGCCTTCGCGACCCCCATCGCGATGAGCTTCTCGGCCTTGTCGGTCGCCGACAGCGGCTCCTTGATGTGGATCCAGGCGCAGTGCTCCCGGATGTTGACGAATTCGAACAGGTACTTGTTGACGCCTGCGAGCTCGCAGGTCTTCCGGAAGAGCGGCTCGTGCGTCCTCGGAGTGCAGGCCGCGACCACGACCCTGTCCAGCTTGTTCTTCTCGATGCTCTTCCTGATCGAGCTCAGGCCCTCCTCGGAGCAGGAGTAGAGGTTGTGCTCTGCGACGACGACGTCTGGCAGTCCCCTAGCGTACGCGACCACTTTCTCGATGTCGACCGTAGACGCGATGTTCAGACCGCAGTGGCAGACGAACACCCCGACCCTCGCCATGGCCTATCCGCCCCCTTGGAGGATCTCCGCGACCCTGGCGGCGACCCCGGACGCCTGAGCGACGGAATCCGGGATGTCCATCGGGGCGCATGCGAACCCGCACACAAGGACGCCCTTCCTGGTCGAGTCCACCGGATGCCT
Source organism: Thermoplasmata archaeon (assembly GCA_021789945.1). Classification (GTDB taxonomy): domain Archaea; phylum Thermoplasmatota; class Thermoplasmata; order UBA10834; family UBA10834; genus COMBO-56-21. The sequence goes on from JAJYIS010000034.1 coordinate 9,858, forward strand.
GATGTCCTTCGCCACGAGGAACCCGTCCTCGTCGAGCTTCAGCCCGAGCCTGTCCGCGAGCGCCTTCGAACCCCTCGAAGGCAGGAGAGCTGGGCAGAGCACGAGCAGGTCGAACTGCTCGGTCACCTGCTCTCCCGCGAGGCCCTTCGTCTCGTAGGTCACGAGTACCCCCTTGCCGTCCTTGCCTGGCTGGACGCTAGCCGGCCTGGACCGGACGTAGCGGACGCCGTAGAGCTTCTCGGCCCTCTGGACGAACTCCTGAAACCCCTTCCCGACCGCCCGCATGTCCATGTAGAAGATCGTGGTGTCGATGTCGGCCACATGCTCGCGCGCGAGGATTGACTCCTTGGTCGCGTACATGCAGCACACGCTGCTGCAGTACTTGTGCATCCTCTCGTCTCGGGAGCCCACGCATTGGACGAACGCCAGCTTCTTCGGGGTCCGGCCGTCTGATGGGCGTGTGAGATGGCCTCCAGTCGGGCCCGATGCCGACAGCAGCCTCTCGAACTGGAGCGATACGACGACATCCTTGCACGACCCGAAACCGTACTGCGGCAGCAGGGATGCGTCCATGATGTCGAACCCGGTCGCGACGACGATCGCGGACGCGTCTATCTCGACGACCTCGTCCTTCTGGTCGTACTCTATCGCGCCCGCCTGGCAGACCTTCTTGCAGACGCCGCACTTGCCGGTCTTGATCATTCTGCAGACCTCGCCGTCTATGGTGACCTTCCTCGGGACGGCCTGCGGGAACGGGAGGTAGATCGCCTTCCTGTTCGAGAGTTTCTGTTCGAACTCGTCCGGCACCTTGACGGGGCATTTGGCGATGCAGTCGCCACAGCCGGTGCATTTGGCTATGTTGACATACCGCGCCTTCTCCCTTATCCGTACCTTGAGGTTCGGGAACTGGCCTCTGACCTCCTCGACCTCGGAATAGGTGTGCAGCTTGACGTTCTCATGCCCGGCACACATAATCATCTTCGGCGAGAGTATGCACATCGAGCAATCGTTGGTGGGGAAGGTCTTGTCAAGCTGGGCCATGCGGCCGCCTATCGAAGGGGTTCTCTCGACCAGGTGGACCTCGAATCCCATGTCTGCAAGGTCGAGCGAGGCCTGTATGCCGGCAATGCCTCCCCCGATCACTACCACTTTCTTGGGCATGGTGAGACCTCCGCTAGCCTGCCATATGGCTTGAACTGACGAGAACGTGCCCTTTATCCATTCCGACGTAACTCTGTTACGCGCTGTCCAGCTAGGCCGTTCGCCAATGCGGCTCTTGAGAGGGTAAGCCGGTCTCCCTGATAAGAATTTCCACTCCGCTAGGGCCTTCGAAAGTCGTTCGAATCACATTGGCCGCGGGGCCCCTGGGGAGGGCCGCGGGCGATAGGCTCAGGCGAAAGCTTTTATGAGGTTCAGACATAACCCGAATCCAGGGTATCGCGTATGCTGAGAGAGTGCAAGCAGCACGGCTATTTCAGGGCGGAGATGTGCCCCGTGTGCGGCGACGAAGGACGGTTCCTCATGAACGACGAGGAACTCGACAGGCTCAGCAGGACGATGGCGGGCGTGCTCAGGCACTTCCCCGAGAGGTTCGACCTCAAGATGGACAGGCAGGGGTTCGTCGACCTCAGGGCGTTCGTGAACGCGCTCCAGCGGAAGCAGCGGAGATACCATTGGCTCAGGCCTCATCACGTCATCGCGGTAATCGAGACGGACAACAAGGGCAGGTACGAGTACCGGGACGGTATGATCAGGGCCACATACGCGCACTCGTTCGAGGTCGAGCTCGACCACCCGGCAGGCGTGGCGCCTGACAAGCTCTACTATCCGACCACGCAGGAGGAGGTCGACATCGTGCTCGAGGTGGGCCTCAAGCCCTCAGACCGCAAGATGGTGCACCTCAGCAAAGGGATCGGCGATGCCGTCAACGCCGGGAGGGTGCGGACGGAGAACCCCATCATACTCGAGGTCGATGCCAAAGGCGCCTCCGAGGACGGCATCCTGATCCAGAAGGCCGGCAAGACGGTCTATCTCACCACAGATGTCCCCCCGAAGTACCTGAAGCGGCTCGAGGTGGACCTTTCCGAGTTCCCGGTCGAGAAGCCCAAGCCGAAGCCGGACGAGACGGGCGGGGAATCGCGCGGGCCTCCGGAGAAGGACGACTTCTCCGATGTCATCCCGTAGGATACTAGCTTCGCCTCCGAGCGGCAAATGATTAATACCTACCGCGGGACGTGCTCAGACGGATGTTCCAGACAGCCGACCAGATACTGATCGAGAAGAACGAGGGCAAGTTCCCGCTGCACGCGCTCGACTTCTCGTGGGACGGGTTCGAGCCCCAGCTGGAGTGCTATGACAGCCGGAGCGACGGAGTGTCGGACCTCGACCTGAAGGAGTTCAGATTCTCGGTGGGCAAGAAGAGGATATGCATAGGCCAGTTCACGAAGGACGGCGAGTACAGGCCCTGCCCAGATCACGCGGTCGTCGACAAGTTCGCTCAATGTCCCAAGTGCTCCAGGGAGTCGTTCCTCCCGGACCAGGAGTGCGTCTTCAACCCCAAGTGCGACGGAGTCGACCCGAAGTGCGGCGCGGACGAGAGCGCTGTCGAGTTCTGCAGGCGGGAACACGTCCTGTATGTCGCCTTCTACAATACCAGCATGAAGATCGGGATGAGCTCCACCCGCAGGGTCGAGAAGCGCCTGATCGAGCAGGGGGCGGACGCGTTCGCCATCCTCGGCAAGGCCAAGAACAGGCTCGAGGTCAGGCGCCTGGAGAACGAGATGTCTTCCAGGCTCGGCATCCCGCAGGCGCTCAAGCAGGACGACCTTCTGAGGAACTTCGCGCGCAAGGTGGACGAGAGCGGGATCATGGAGAGGTACGAGAAGCTCGTCAAGGACACCCGTGGGATCATCCAGCTGTCGCCCGAGGAGGTGCGCTGGCTCGACGGATACCCCATCGAGCTGCCGCTCGAGTCCGTCCCGAGGCTGCAGGAGACCTTCGGGAGGCACAAGGGCCGGTTTGTCGGCGTCAAGGGCAAGTGGGCGATCTACGAGTCCGGCGGCCTGAGGGCGCTCAACCTGTCCTACCTTCCGGCGAGGTTCCTGTCTCGGGAATGATTCCCCCTGTTCCTCACAAAGCAGAAATACGCTCCCGGCGTTCGTGAGACGGGGTCTGATAACACGAAGATAACATGGCTGGGCCACGCCGCCTTCCTGATCGAGGGCAAGGACAGGATACTGGTGGACCCGTTCCTGACGGGCAACCCGAAGGCCTCGACCTCCGCGGACAAGCTCGACTGCGACATAATCTGCATCACCCACGGGCACGGGGACCACCTCGGGGACGCCGTCGACATAGCTCGCAGGACGGGAGCGACGATCGCGTCGATCGTCGAGCTCTCCGACTGGCTCGAGAAGACAGGTGTGAAGAGCGTGGGGTTCAACGTGGGGCGCAGCACCAAGATCGGGGGCACGACTGTCACGATGGTCCCCGCCTTCCACTCCTCGAGCATAGGCGCGCCTGGCCTAGAGTTCTCCGCAGCGATGGCGGTCGGCATGGTCATCAGCTCAGGCAAGGTGGTCTACCATGCCGGTGACACATGCGTCTTCGGGGACATGGGCATCATAGGCGGGCTGTACAAGCCGGATGTGGCCCTCCTGCCCATCGGCGGGTTCTTCACGATGGACCCGGTGCAGGCCGGACTGGCGGTCTCCCTAATCAGGCCAAAGGTCGCCGTTCCGATGCACTACGGCACATGGCCTCAGATCGAGCAGGACCCCCAGGAATTCGCAAAGATTGTCAAGAAGAACTTCGCCCAGGCGAAGGTCGAGGAGCTCGCCAGCGTAGGCATCCCTACCACGAGCCTGGCCGCGCTGAATCAGCTGGGCCATCTCGCGGCGCGCTCCAAGAGGCCGAGGCGCACGAAGGTCGCTATCCTTAAGCCCGGCGAGTCGTTGGAAGTCTGATCGCGGATGTCCGAGATCCTAACTCCGGCACAGGTCAGGGAACGGCACGGCGTGCTCTTCTCGAAGAGGCTGATCACGCTCGTCGACGAGCGAGCGGGGAAGGCTAGGGTCATAGAGGAATGCAGCGCCCAGGGCCCGGTCGAGTGGGATGCGGTCAACAGGATGAGGGCCCGCGGCGTGGTGGAGCACGTCGAGGTACAGGGGACCACTCTGACCATGGACGTCAGGATCGGCATCGGTGAGGTCAGGTTCGGCCCCGCCACGAAGGACACCGGGGGCCAGGCCCTGAAGTCCCTGGAGATCAGGGATGGAATGGTCGATACTACCTGGGTGGGGCTCGCGGGAGCTTCTGTGGGCGTCGGCGCATGTCTTCCCCAGGCCGAGGGCGTCGAGAAGGTCGAGTACCTGAGCGACAGCGGCGTTGGCGGCGGCAAGAAGGTCGAGGTGAGGATCACCACCCCCCTGCACAGGCGGCTCGTCATAGGCATCGACGACACGGACACCAAGGAGAAGGGCGCGACCTGGGTCCTCGGGCTCAAGCTCGGCCAGCAGATGCCCCACGCTACCCTCCTTACTCACAAGATAATCCAGCTCAACCCGCACGCGCCCCAGAAGACCACGAACTGCTCGTCGACAGGGCTGGCGTTCGCCGTGAGGCCGGACATGATGGCAAAGGCGGTCTCGTGGGCGAAGGAGTTCGTCCGGGAGAACACCTTCTCCGACCAGACCTCGATTGCGGTCTTCGAGGGGCTCGAGATACCCAAGGGGCTGGTGAAGTACGGCTCGGAGGCGAAGCACTCCATCCTGGCGATCCACGACGCCGAGGACCTCGCCCGGCAGACCGGGGTCGAGCTGATCGAGGTCACGGGCAGGCGGGGGTCGATAGGCGCCCTGGCCGCCATAGGCTGTTTCGACCTGGGGCTCTACAGCGCGGGCCTGCCCGAGGACTTCCGGCATGCGGTTTTGTAACAAGCCGGGTGATGACCTTCAGGGGGTGTCATCCAAGCCCTCGCAGACTGCATTTGGTCGATACGAGCTTGAACCAATGTCACGGTCTATGCTCCGATGCTGGCCGAATCTAGGCGAACAGACATCACAAAGACCTGTTCCAACTATTGCGGCGGTGCTCGCCAGACATGTGGGAGAAATCATTCCCGAATGGCGAGGTCCTCGAGGGCCAGCGAGGTCGGCACAAGGGTGCCGCCGCCATGATCGACCAGCCGCGAACAGCCGCCTCCAAGAGATTGTAAGTGGCAGGGGGTTTGCGGTTCAACCCCGGCGCGTTCCAGCATGACGCGATGATGACCCTCTGCGAGCCAGCGATGGCCGCACGGTCGGAGCCGAATGGAACGAGTTGCGTCAAGGGGGTGACCTGAGAGTCACCGACCGCTGATGCAACAGAACCAGGCACGCTTAGCTTTATCAATAGCGCGGGCATTTGGATGCTCTGAACATGACATCTGACCTGTCCAGGGCCATCTCGTCGACCGCCTACCAGACATACGAGAAGCGGCTTCTGAAGGAGGTCATGGCGAAGCCTGTCCCCAGCCATGTCGCCATAATCATGGACGGGAACAGGCGCTACGCGAAGGACTTCGGGCTGCTCGTCTCGGAGGGGCACGACAAGGGCCGGCAGAAGCTCGAGGACGTCCTGGAGTGGTGCATGGAGATAGGCGTCAAGATGCTCACGGTGTACGCCTTCTCGACCGAGAACGTCGGCAGGAGCAGCGACGAGGTCGATACCCTCATGCGCATGTTCGTCGAGAACTTCAGGCGGCTCGGGGACGACGCGAGGGTTCACAAGCACCGCATCAAGGTGCGGGTGCTGGGCCAGAGGGAGCTCCTGCCCAAGGACCTCCAGGAGGCAATCCAGTACGCCGAGGAGCGGACCAGGGGCTATGACAGCTACTTCTTCAACCTGGCGGTGGGGTACGGCGGCAGGGAGGAGATCGTCCAGGGCATCAAGAAGCTCGCGGAAGCGGTCAAGGACGGCGAGCTGAAGGTCGAGGACATCGACGAGCGGACCTTCTCGAAGTTCCTCTACACCAAGGACATGCCGGATCCTGACCTCATCCTCAGGACCTCGGGGGAGGAGCGTATCTCGAACTTCCTCCTGTGGCAGCTAGCATACTCGGAGCTGTACTTCTCGGACATATACTGGCCCGGGTTCAGGAAGATCGACTTCCTGAGGGCTGTCAGGTCGTACCAGATGAGGATGCGCAGGTTCGGGACTTAGGCGCTTGTCGTCAGCGGTTTGGCAGCAATCGTCAGAATCGGGCCGGTCTTGGTACGAAATGTACCTTTGGGAGCCGAGGATTTTGGTGGAATCCGTTACATCTAAGTACGGCAAGAGTATCGGGGACCGGGCAATCACATGACCGCAGACACCCCGAAGGAAGCACCCTGCGAGCTGTATGAGAGGTGGAAGGGCCTAGACCTCAAGATGCTCCCGATCGACAAGACCGACATCAAGATACTGTGCGAGCTGAAGGAGAACGCCAGGATGAGCAACTCCGAGATCGCGAAGAAGCTCACCGTCACGGAGGCGACCGTTCGCCGGAGGATCAAGAACCTGATCGAGAGGGGCATAATCATGAGGTTCTCGATCCACATCGACTACAGGCTCATCGAGAACACTGTCAAGGCGTACATCCACGTGAAGACCGTCACCGACAAGCTAGACAAGGTCGTGCAGCACGTCACGAACCACAACCGAGTTGTGGCTGTTTACCGGGTCACGGGCGAGTACGACCTGCTGGTGGTCTCCCTTTTCGTCGGGATGACCGAGCTCCAGGAGTTCATCGACACCTTCCTCAAGATAGACGGCATCAAGGAGACGGACACCCAGATAGTCATGAGCGCGCACAAGGGCGTCCCGTGGACCGGGATCTAGGCGTTTGCCTTGAGAGCCGATGAGGTCCTGGGGGAGCTGAGGTCCCTCGGCGACCCCAGAAACGTGGCCGGGAGGGCCAGGTTCGGGATAAACCCCGAGGGCACGTTAGGGGTGAGCCTACCCGAGATCCGCCGCCTGGCGAAGCGTCTAGGGAAGGACCACTCTCTTGCCGACAAGCTCTGGAAGAGCGGGATACACGAAGCCAGGATCCTGGCGAGCCTCGTCGACGATCCTCGCGAGGTCACCAGCTCGCAGATGGATGACTGGGTGCATGATTTCGATTCATGGGACGTGTGCGACCAGGTCTGCAGCAACCTGTTCGACAAGCCCCCCTTCGCCCGCGCAAAGGCTCTCGAGTGGAGTGCCAGGAAGGAGGAGCTCGTGAAGCGCGCAGGGTTCGTGATGATGGCGGCTCTCTCCGTCCACGACAAGGCCTCCCCGGACGAGGACTTCCTCGAGTTCCTGCCGATCATCGAGAGGGAGTCGGCCGATGAGCGCAACTTCGTGAAGAAGGCCGTGAACTGGGCCCTGAGGCAGATCGGGAAGAGAGACCTGCGCCTGAACAAGGCAGCCATTGAGGCGGCGAAGGCCATCGCGAAGATTGATTCCAGGAGCGCCCGGTGGATCGCCTCCGACGCCCTTCGCGAGCTCACCGACGGCAAGGTGCAGACGCGGCTCCGCAGGCGGTCCCGCCTCTCCAGAGGATGACGGTCCTCCGGCCTGCACGCGTAAATACTTGTATCTGGATTTGTCGTCCGGCGGATCCGATGAACATAGAGACGAAGAGGCTCGTGCTGCGCGCGCTCGAGCCGGAGGATGCCGAGACCATGGCGAGGATCATCAACGACCCCGAGGTCAGGGAGAGCCTGGGGGCCTACAACCTGGTCTTCCCGACATCGAACGAGCTCGAGAAGCGCTGGATAGCCGATTCCGGCAAGAGGGGCGACGAGTCGAACTTGGCAGTCACGCGCAGGTCCGACGGCCGCATGCTGGGGCTCCTCGCGCTTCGCGACATCAGCGACAGGAACGGGTCGGCCCACCTGGCCATCATGCTCGAGCGCAAGGCCTGGGACAAGGGCTACGGTTCGGAGGCCATCGCGGGCGTCGTGGGCCACCTATTCGACGCGTTCAACATGCACAGGGTGTGGCTCAGGGTCGACCAGGGGAATGCCCGGGCGATACGGTGCTACGAGAAGTGCGGGTTCAGGAAGGAGGGCGAGCTGAGGGAGGACCACTTCGCCCATGGCGGATGGCGCAGCTCATATCTGATGTCCGTCCTGGCGTCCGACTTGCGGAGGGGTCCTCGATGATTCGGGGAGAGAAGGTCGACTTGGTGGCCGTTAGCCCGGACTACCTCGAGCTCTACCATCGCTGGATAAACGACCCCGAGGTCTCGGAGATGCTGGGGGTGAACCGGCTTCCGGCCTCGATGGCCGACGAGCGGGAGTGGCTCGAAGGGGCTCAGGACCCCAGCAAGGAGGGCAGGACGTTCACAATCCTGACCAAGCAGGGCAGGCCCATCGGGAACATCGGCTTCAACCACCTGACCTACAGGAACAGG
>JAJYIS010000035.1 GCA_021789945.1 Thermoplasmata archaeon
GATGTAGGTGAAAACCAAGGTGGTTCTCAACTTCAGTCCAGAGGCGTCGAACCAGCCGATGACCCACAACCTGATCTCGAAGCACAACCTGGTGGTCAACATCCTGAGGGCGGAGATCGACGAGTTCGGGGGGAAGATGGTCCTCGAGCTGTCCGGCAAGGCCGACGACATCAGGAGGGGCATCGACTACCTGAAGGCGAACAATGTGGGCGTGAGGCCGATCAAGGAGGGCGTGAGGAGGGACGAGGACGCCTGCACCCACTGCGGGATGTGCGTCTCCATCTGTCCGACGAAGGCGCTCGTGTTCGACCCCAAGACGGGCAAGGTGATTTTCACGGAGGAGAAGTGCGTCGCATGCGGCGTGTGCATAGACGCGTGCCCGCCGAGAGCGATGGAGATCCTCATATGAGCGAGTTCGTGCTCGCGAAGATCGAGGTCGAGGAGACCGCGGTGACCGTGGCCGCTGGCCGAGAGTTCATCGGCCCCGCAGCGAAGAGCATCAAGTCCACGCGCCTGGAGATCGAGAGGCAGATCCGGAAGGACCCGTTCTTCCTCACGACGCTCGAGCCGTACGATCCGTCCCCAGGGTCGCCCAGGTCCATCGTCAGGATGTGCGAGGCTGCCAGGGCGGCGGGGGTCGGCCCGATGGCATCCGTCGCTGGCGTGGTCGCGCAGCAGGCGATGGAGGCGATGGCGGAGAGCGGATGCGCGCACGGCTGGGTGGACAACGGAGGAGACATCTCCATGCTGGCGCAGGAGCCTGTCACGGTCGAGGTCTTCGCAGAGCCCGGATCATCGCATGCGGTCGCGCTTGAGGTCGAGCCGAATGCTTCGATCATCGGGATATGTACCTCGAGCGGAAGGGTCGGGCATTCGATCAGCTTCGGCGATTCCGACGCGTCGGTGGTGATCGCCAGGGACGCTGTGCTGGCCGACGCCCTCGCGACGGCCATCGGGAACAGGGTCAAGGACGCAGAGTCCATGAAGGTCTGCTTCGACGATTTCAAGGGCCTGCCAGGGTTCGTGGCCGGGCTCGTCCTCAGGGACGGGGACGCTGCGATGTTCGGCAAGGTGCCCCGGATCGTCGAGGTCGAGCACAACCCCGAGCGGGTCACGGCCCACAGCAGCATGTCATCGTCGAAGTACACAGGCGCGCAGAGCAGGACGACGGAGGCGAGAGCTTGAAGATACTGAAGTTCGGAGGCACATGCCTCGGTTCGGAGGACACTCTTCAGAGAGTGGCCAAGGTTGTGAAGGACGAGAAGGACCAGAAGATCGTGGTGGTCTCAGCCGCGTCGGGCGTGACGAACTCTCTGAAGGACTGCACCTCGAGGCCGAGGCAGGAGAAGGAGATCGAGGATTTCGTCCTCACGACGAAGCTCAGGAACATCGACATGCTCCCGAAGAAGGACGGCGCTGGGAGGAAAGAGGCCCTCGACATGATCGACGCGAAGGTCACGAAGCTCGAGCGGCTCCTCTACGGCGTGAACTACACGGAGGAGCTCACGGGAAGGACCAGCGACCTCATCCTCAGCTTCGGCGAGCGGCTGTCGGCGATAGTCGTCGCCTCGAGGCTCGCCCACGAGAACATGAACGCGGTGCCCATGGAGACGGACGCCCTCGGGCTCATAACGTCCGAGCAGCACGGAAACGCAGTGGCACTCCTGGACAGGAGCGAGAAGAACATGGGACCCACGCTCGAGGCCGCGGTCAAGAAGGACGTGGTTCCCGTCGTGACCGGGTTCTTCGGGATAACCGAGAGCGGCCACGTCACTACCGTCGGGAGGAGCGGCACGGACTACACCGCTGCGGTCGTCGCATACTCGACAAACGCCAACCCGATCGAGATATGGAAGGAGGTCGACGGGTTCATGAGCGCGGACCCGAAGCTCGTGAAGGAGGCATATCAGATAGACAGGCTGTCGTACGACGAGGCCGCCGAGCTCGCCTACTTCGGCGCGCAGGTCCTCCACGCGCGGGCCGTCCAGCCAGCGAAGCTGAAGGGCATCGACATCGTGATCAAGAACCTCTACAGGCCCGAGAACCCGGGGACGATAATCGGGGCCAGCAAGCTCACGAGGAAGGAAGTGATCAAGAGCGTCTCGTACCTGTCCAACATCGCGACGCTCAAGGTGTACGACACAGGGGCGGGTTACAAGTCCGGGTTCCTGGCGGACATAACTGGATGCCTCTCGAAGGCGGGTGTGAACGTGCTCTCCGCAGCGATGTCCCAGACATGCGTGGCGATACTCATCGACGACGCGGACATACCGATCGCGAAGAGGGCCATCAAGTCGATGACGGGCGGCGCGGGCGAGAGCTTCGAGATAAACCCGGGCGTGGCGCTCGTGTGCACGGTCGGCGAGGGATTCGGGTACACGAAGGGCGTGGCAGCCAGGGTGTTCAAGGCCGTCGCAACGAAGAACATCAACGTCGACCTCATCTCCGCGGGGGCCTCGATGGTCGCCTACCACTTCACGGTCGACCGGAAGGACCTCAAGAACACCATCAACGCGATACATCACGAGTTCTTCGGCCAGACGGTCCCCGAGAACAGCTCGAACAACCCGGTGTCCTAGGATATCCGGACGAATGTGGAGTTGTAGGCGGAGTTCCCGCCGTACTTCTGCACGAAGTCCGTCGTGAGGAAGTTCGCGCTCTTCCCACCGCTCAGCTTGGGCCACAGGGCGGTGTATGCCAGGACGACCCCGCGAGGGACCGCGTCTGATGCCTCGGCCTTGACGGTCCACTCGCCGAACTCGTTGGAGAGAGTCACCGTGCCGTCCTTGTCTATTCCCTCGTCCGAGAAATCACTCGGGTTCATGTAGACCACTGGCGTCACCTCCGGCCTCATGATATGGTACTGAGACCGCACGAGGTACTTGTGCGTCGGGGTGAGGAGCTGGTAGGGGAGCTTCCTCTGAACGTCCACATGAGCCGGGACTCCCCCGAGGCCAGCCTCCGCCGCGGACGAGGAGTAGAGCTCGATCTTGCGCGAGGGCGTCGTGTATACGTTCCTGTTTGGGACCTTCATCTTCACGAATCCCTTCTTCTTGAGGTCGTCGAACGACCCGTCGACCACCCTGCTCTTCTGCATGACCGTGCGGGCGACCTTCTCGTCGTCCTCGAAGAGCTCCTTGGCCGTCAGCTTCATCGTGCTCGCGAGCGCCCTGAAGAGGTCGCTGTTGCACTTCGCCTCCCCCAGCGGCTCGACCGCCTTCTCGTTCAGCGACAGGTACTGATGGAAGTAGGACACGTTGATGTCGAGGTGCTCGAAGAAGCTCGTCGCCGGCAGCACTATGTCAGCGAAGTCCGCGGTGTCCGTCATGAACAGATCGTGGACCACCACGAAGAGGTCATCCCTCAGGAACCCTTTCCGCACCAGGGACTGGTTCGGCAGGGTCGCGAGCGGGTTCGAGCCGTACACGAACATCATCTTGATCTTCCCGGAATCCAGCGACCTGCCGAGATCGACCATGTTGTAGTAGACCTTCTTCCTGGATGTCAGCTGGGTGCCCTCGAGATAGTCCTTGTCGAAGTCGTCCAGGTCCGTCGAGTAGAAGAAACCGCGGTTCTCCCCGATCAGCGCAGGCAGTGTGGCGATCGCCCTGATCATGTCTCCGCCGTTCCTGTTCCGCTGCATCCCGTAGCCCATCATTATGCAGTTCGGGCGAAGGGAGACATAGTCGGCGATGAAGTCCTCCATGTCCCTGGGCCTCAAGCCGGTTATCCTGGCCATCGCGTTGAGGTCCCACTTCTTCGATATCTCCACGAGCCTCTCGAAGCCAGTGGTGTTGAGCTTGACATACTCCTCGTTGTAGAGACGGTTGTCGATGATGTGGTTGATGCATCCCAGGGCCATCGCGGCGTCCGTCGTCGGCCTTATCTGGAGATGGACGCCGATCGCGGCGGTCTCCGTCCTGAGAGGGTCGATGATGTAGATCTTCGCCCCGCGCTTCTGAGCTTTCTTCAATATCTGGAAGCCGTGCGGGGAGCTCCACGCGGGGTTCATGCCCCAGACCACTATCAGCCTGCACTTCTCGATCTCGTCCGGCAACATGCCCAGGCTAGAGCCGTAGAGTATCTCGAGAGCCTTGTCGCCCGCCCTGGAACAGATGGTGTGGGTGATTCTCGACGCCCCGACAGCGTTGAAGAACCTGCTCGGGAAGTACCTCTGCACGAGGCCCATCGAGCCCGCATAGTCGAACTGCAGTACTGAGTCGGTCCCGTACTGCGTGCTCCTCGACCGGACCTCAGTCGCGATCTCGTCCAGGGCCTCTTGCCACGAGATCCTCTTGAACTTGCCCTCTCCCTTTCTGCCGTCCCTCTTCATCGGGTGAAGGACCCTCTGCTTCGAGTAGACGTACTGCGAGAGGTTCTGGCCCTTGGGACACAGGAAGCCCTGGGTGAAGGGCTGCTTGTCGTTCGCCTCGATCGAGTGGAGCCGGCCGTTCCTCACCCTCGTGACTATGGAGCAGGTGTCGTAGCAGTCCCTAGGACACGTGTTGAAGATGTACACCTGACGGCCCTCCGCGGATGGTCCCCAAGCTCTCCGATGCCTCGGATGTCAACGCTCTAGGGAGGATTTATAAATTCCCAGGCCAGCTCGCAGTCCCGGCGGAAAACGCGATCACTGCCACTTGGCCGGCCATCGGTCCTTGCGGAAGAGCTCCGATGGCTCCTTCCTTTTCTTCGCGGCCGGGCTCTGGGCAGGGTACCCCAAGGTCATACATATCGGGACCTCCCTCGCCTTGGGTATCCCCAGGAGCTCCTTGATCCTCTCCGGGTCGAAGTCTCCGATCCAGCACGTGCCCAGGCCCATCTCGACCGCCGCGAGGGACAGATGGTCTAGCGCGATCGTCATATCGACCGTCGAGTAGTAGGCTCCTGGCTCCGCGACGCCCACAAGGTATGCAGAGCAGTCTGCCACGAACTTCTGGTTGCCGGACGCGGCCGCGAGCTCCGTCTTCAGGTCGTCGTCCGTGACGACTATCATGCGCCATCTCTGCTTGTTGGTGGAGGACGGCGCGAGCCTCATCGAGTCCAGGAGCTCCTCCATGACCTTCGGCGGTATCGGCTTCCGCTGGTACTTTCTGATGCTCCTCCTGCGCCTGATCGCCTGCCTCACTTCCGTTCTTCCACCACCTTCACCCGCTCCCCTATGGTGCGGTAGTCTCCCCAGTAGAGGAGCATGTCCCCGTTCCTGTCGTAGGACGGGTCCGCCCTAGCGGCCACGATCTCGCCCACGAACCATGTATGGTCCCCAGCCTCCACTTCCTGGACCTTCACGCACTCGATGTTGACTGGGCACTCGGCGATGAGGGGTGCGGAGACCTTCTCGCCCTTCTCCCGGGTCAGACCAGAGGCCTCGAACTTGTCCACCTTCCTACCGGACCGCGTGCCGCAGATTTCCACCGCCTTGAGCATCTCTTTCGTTGGTATGTTCACTGCGAAGTCCTTGCTGGCCTTGAACAGCCCGTGGCTGAACCTCCGGGGCGCGATGCCCACTCCGAGGTACGGAGGCTTGAACGAGAACACGTGGCACATTGCGAGCGTTATTATGTTGTCCTTCTCTCCCGACACTGTCGCCAAGACCACGGGAAAGCCCGAGAACGCGTCCTCAGCCTCGTCTCCGGTGATGGACTTCTTCACGATGGACCCCCGAGGATCACGTTGTGCCTGACAGGCTGGAGATCACTCGCCGAGCAGGATCTTGTATGCGTCGGCATTCATCAGCTGGCCCAGCTCGGATGAGTCTGCTATCTCGACGACCGCGACCCAACCCTGTCCGTACGGGTCCTTGTTCAGGAGCTCAGGGGAGTCCACGAGCTTGCCATTGGAGTCCTTCACGGTTCCAGAGACGGGAGAGAAGACTTCGGAGACAGTCTTGACCGATTCGACATTACCGAGGACATCTCCCAACTTGACCTCCTTCCCCGCGCTGGGCAGCTCCACGAAGACTATCTCGGTCAGCTCGGTCTGGGCATGGTCCGTTATCCCTATCCTGGCGAGCTTGCCTTCGACTTTCACCCATTCGTGTTCCTTGGTGTACTTGAGATCTGGCAGAACGACTGACATGTCTGGCCTCCCAGCTTCGGCGCGGGATGCAGTTCTCCGAATTTATATCTTGTTGCCGGCCTCGCGTCCAGCATTGGGGGCGACGTCTGGATAAATCGCAATCATTATCTATGCTCAACATATTGCTTTTCCGAAGATGGTTGTCATGATAGACCAGCACGCGATGGAATTCTTGGAAGAGCTGATCAAGAGCTTCGGCCCCTCGGGTTTCGAGAGGGACCCGGCCAGGATCGTGAAGAAGTATGTCACCCCGTATGCGGACGAGGTCTACTGGGACAAGCTCGGCTCCCTCCTGTTCAAGAAGAAGGGCACGGCCGACAGTCCGGTCGTGCTGCTGCCGGGGCACGTCGACGAGGTCGGGTTCATCATCTCGTCGATAAACAAGCTCGGGTTCCTGACATTCAACCCGCTGGGCGGATGGTTCGACCAGGTGCTGCTGGGCCAGCGCGTGAAGATCAGGACCGAGAAGGGAGTGATCTCGGGCGTGATCGCATCGAAGCCCCCGCATCTCCTCCCGGCGAGCGAGAGAGAGAAGGTCGTCGTGAAGGACAAGATGTTCATCGACATCGGGGCGTCGAACGAGGAAGAGGCTAAGGCGATGGGCGTCAGAATAGGCAACCCAGTGATGCCAGATTCCGGGTTCTCCACGATGAAGAAGGACATCTACAAGGACGGCAAGAAGAAGGGCTCGGACACGATTGCCATCGGGAAGGCCTTCGACGACAGGACGGGCGCGTTCGTCGCGGCCGAGGTCGTCAGGACGCTCGCCGAGAAGAAGGTCAAGCACCCGAACACTGTCATCGGCGCCGCCACCACCCAGGAGGAGGTCGGCCTCAGAGGGGCCAGGACGACCGCGTACGTGGTGAAACCGGACGTGTGCCTCACGCTGGAGGTCGACATCGCCGGGGATGTCCCTGGCATCGAGCCCCAAGAGGCCCCGACGAAGATGGGGCTCGGGCCTTCCGTCACCACCTATGACTCGTCGATGGTACCCAACCAGGAGCTGATCGACCTGGTCATCAAGACCGCCGACCGCGGCAAGATACCGTACCAGCTTTCTCAGATAGCGCACGGCGGCACAGACGCCGGCGTGATACACATCTCGAACGCGGGTTGTCCCAGCGTGGTCATCGGGGTGCCAACCCGCCACATACACTCGCACGTCGGGCTCTGCAGCATAGCCGACATCGAGAACACCACTCGGCTGGTCGTCGAGGTGGTCAAGAAGCTGGACAAGAAGACGGTCGCGGGGTTCACAGAGATCTAGGCCAGGGTCTTCGCGATGGCTGACACGATCGACCCCGGGCTCGTCCGCGACCTCCAGGACGCCAAGGCCGCCCTGGCCAGGCACGGGATAGTCATCATCAGGGCGATCGAGAACGACCTCGAGCCGGCGATGATAATGGGGGCCAAGAGCTCCATCGCTTCTAAGCCGGACAGGCTCAAGGAGCTCGGCGAGTCGGACCTCGACAGTCTCCTCGACGAGCTGCACAGTATCTCGAAGGACTCCGTCGACGAACTCTCGAAGCTCTACGTCCGCCTGTTGGCGAAGCTTGGCGAGGAATATGTGGGCGATCTGGCGAAGGAGCTCGACGGAATCGGGGAGCTCTTCACCTGGGACAGGATCGCCCGCTCCACGGCCTCGATGAACTCGCGCCTGAAGGAGGCCGGATTCCCGTCGGCGGAGCTGGAAGGCCCGGAGAACCTCTCGGAGAGCTTCGCGCTCGAGCTGAACGAGAGATGGCCTCCTGCGTTCTCGAGGTTCAAGGGCCTGGTCGATGAGGCCTCCCGCCAGCTGGAGGCTGCGGAGAAGCTGCGGCCCAAGGCCGACTCGAAGAAGGGCGACAGGGCGCGCGGGAGCAGGTGAGCGCGACATGGCCGTGCTCTCGGACAGCGACATCGCGGCACTCATAGCCGAGGGCGCACTCAAGATCGAGAACTACCAGGAGGCGCACCTCACCCCGAACGGATACGATGTCACCATCGAGGAGATCTCGGTCCAGTCCACGGGTCAGAGGACCGCGGAAGGGAGCGCAGTCGTGCCCGGAGGCTCGTGGTTCGTGATCGGCACGAAGGAGTATCTCGAGCTGCCCTCGAACCTGGTCGGCGAGATATGGATCAGGACCTCGTGGGCGCGGAAAGGGGTACTGTCCTCTTTTGGTAGGATTGATGCTGGGTTCCACGGCAACCTGACCTTTTCGGCATACAACGCATCCAAGGAGCCCGTCGAGCTGAAAATCGGCGACAGGTTCGCCCAGGTCGTGTTCGAGGAGCTGAGCTCGACCCCGAGGAA
Source organism: Thermoplasmata archaeon (assembly GCA_021789945.1). GTDB lineage: Archaea > Thermoplasmatota > Thermoplasmata > UBA10834 > UBA10834 > COMBO-56-21. The sequence goes on from JAJYIS010000035.1 coordinate 8,372, forward strand.
ATCGTACGATCAGAGGTCGGGCAACTACCAGGGACAGAGAGGCATAACACTCTCACCGCGCAAGGATCAGAGGAACTGAAGGTCGAACCCGTAGAAGGTCATCGTCGGGGAATAGCTCTTGACCTTTCTCCTGGCGAGCTCCTTCATGACTCTGCCCTCCTTGACCGCCATGGCGGCTATCTCCTCCAGCCTCGGCTGCACCTGGGGCTCCTCCATGATCTCGTAATAGTGTATAGTGCCGCCGGGCCTGAGCGCCCTGATCGCGTCTGGGACGAAGCCTCTGGCGTCGTGCGGGAGGTTCATGATTATCCTGTCGGCCGGGTCGATCTCGCGGACCTTCTCCCTCGCGTCGCCCTCGATCGGGAACACGTTGGAGACCTTGTTCAGGGCTATGTTCTCTTTCATGTACCTGATGGCGTCGGGGTTCAGGTCGATCGCGTAGACCTCCTTCGGGGCCCTCGTCTTAGCGATCATGATGGAGAACGGCCCTATGCCCGCGAACATGTCGATCACGACCTCTCCTGGCTGGACCCGACTGGCGACATGCTCGCGCTCGGTCGCCAGCCTGGGGGAGAAGAACACCTTGGAGATGTCCAGCTTGAAAGTGAGCCCGTACTCCTTGAGCACTGTTTCCGTGTTCTCTTCTCCCGCGACGACCCTGATGTCCCTGGTCCTGAACTGGTCGACGACGCCCGAGTCCACGCACACAGTCCTGATGGCCTTCTGGGTGGCCATGATCGCCTTCCCGATGTCCTTGGCGTAGGGCACGGCCTCGTCGGCCATCTTGACGACCGCGATCGATCCGATGGTGTCGAAGGACGATGGGAGCAGCCCTCTGACGTCGTCAGGGACATCGACCAGCACGCGGTAGTCCTTCACCGTCTCCTCGGCGTCCTTGAAATCGAAGGTCTCCACGGGATATCCAAGGTCCGCTCTCTGGCTGATCGGAAGATAGACGTTCTTCGCATCCGAGTGGATCTGGAGGTCCTTTCTCAGGATGCCTTTCTCGAGCAGCCTCCTGCGGACCGGCTCCGCCTTCTTCTTCGGGACGATGATACAGAGGGACTCCATCGAGAAAGCAAATCGGCTTACTCGGTAGATAATCCAATCGGGAGGGGGCGGCAAGGCTAATCTATCAGGGGGCCGCATTCGGACACGGATGTCCGCCAACCTCGGGAAAGGCTCGCTCAGCTTCATCGGCCTCGGGCTGAACGATGACGAAGGCGTCTCGCTCGCCGGCCTCAAGGAGATGGAGTCCGCGGACGTCATCTTCGCAGAGCAGTACACCTCATCTCTCGCCTCTGGGGCGCTCGACCGTCTGAAGGGACGTGTCGGGAAGGACATCCAGCTCCTTGGCCGGGAACAGGTCGAGGAAGGGAGCGCAATCCTTCGTGAGTGCGAGGGAAGGAATGTCGCGCTCTTGGTCGTCGGGGACCCGATGACCGCGACCACTCATGTCGACCTCAGGCTGCGCGCGGAGAAGCAGGGGACCCGGACGAGGATCATCCACGGAGCGTCGGTCCTGACTGCTGTGCCTGGCGCGCTGGGCCTGCAGCACTACAAGTTCGGGAGGACGACCACGGTGCCCTTCCCGCAGGAGGGGTTCTCGCCGACGAGCCCATACGAGGTTATCTCCGAGAACAGGTCGAGGGGCCTACACACGCTCGTCCTGCTGGACATCGATGCCGAGAACTCGAGGTTCATGACGGCGAACGAGGGGCTGCACGTGCTCCTGGACATGGAGCGGAGGGTGAAGGGCGGGACCATGGGGCCGGCCACCCTTGTCTGCGTCGTCGCCAGGGCGGGCTCCCCGGACTGCGTCGTGAGCGCGGGACCGATCTCCGACCTGATACAACGAAGCTATGGCCCCCCGCTGCATTCGATAGTTGTTCCTGGCAAGCTCCATTTCCTCGAGGAGGAGGCCCTGGAAGTGCTCGCCGGAAAGCCCAAGGGCTGACGTCCGGGGCGACCAGGATGGACCTGATTCAACTGAGGGGGAGACGAATGCTAGGCGCCAGGGAGGATTTCGTGAGACAGATGCGCAGGCAGAGCTCGTGGCTGGAGGAGTCCCTGCTCTGGATCCTGGACACCAGGGTGCTTTCGCGCATGCCCGGGACCGGCACCGTGACCGCGCTGGACGTTGGGTGCGGGCCCGGAAGCACGGTCCAGATAATGCGGCGGAGGATGGAGGTCAAGGGCGTCGACATCGACCCCGAGATGGTCGAGGAATGCAGGTCGCTCGGAATCGACGCGTCCGTCGCCCCCGGCGAGCGCCTGCCTTTCGGGGACGGCAGCTTCGACTTCGTCTATTGCACCTTCCTGCTGCTCTGGGTCAAGGACCCTGTCAAGATAGTCTCCGAGATGAGGAGAGTTTCGCGGCACTGGGTCGCGTGCCTGGCCGAGCCGGACTTCGGGGGAAGGATCAGCCATCCGAAGGAGCTTGCAGCCCTCGATGAGGCCGTGATCGAAGGCATCAGGAGGGATGGCGGAGACCCGCTCATGGGGAGGAAGCTCAGAGAGGTCTTCGCGGGATGCGGCATGGAGCCCGAGATCGGACTGCATCCAGGGGTGTGGGGCATCGACAGGCTCAGGGAGGAGTCCGCGGACGAATGGCGCTGGGCCGACATGACGGTCGAAGGAGGAACTCACAAGGCCGGGCTGGAGACAGCCAGGAGGGCGTGGGACACGGCCCTCCGCGACGGAAAGCTCTTCCAGTTCAATCCGATATTCTACGCGCTCGCGGAGAAGTAGGCGCCCGTGGATCAGGTGGACGAGTGCCTGTCGACGCACATGAAGTCGCCGTCGCCGTGCGCGAGCGGGCAGCCGCCCCCGCAGACCTGCTTCAGCTGGCAGTCCGCGCACTTCTCCGGGAGGTTCTTGCGTTCCCGGATCTCCTTGCAGAGCTCGTGGTCCCAGATGCGCTCCCACGGATCGCGAAGGATGTTCCCGAGCGGGACGTAGTAGCTCTGGCACGGGAGCACCGTCCCGTCGGGCTCGATGGCCATGTTGATCGAGCACGCGGTGCACTGCTTGATCCCGAAGCCTTCGTTGACGGGGTTGAACTCGCAGTACGGCGTCGGCGAGTACCAGATCATGTTGACCTTGCTCTCGTCCGCTATCGCCTTGAGCCTGTGCAACGCATCGCACATCTCCTCGTAGCTGATGCCGACCGCGGTCTCGCCCTTCCCTGACCTGATGATGACGTTGAACGCGATGTTCTTCACCCCGAGACCCACAAGGAACCTCATCGTATCCTCGACCCCTCCGAGGTTCGCGCGCATTATGGTCGTGTTCGTGCTCACGTACAGGTCCTCTGCGAGCGCCTGCTTCAGCCCCTGGACCGTTTCCTTGAATGATCCCTTCGCGCCCGCAAGCTCGTCGTGGACCTCCTCCCTGTGCGACAGGACCGTGATCTGCACGTGGTCGAGCCCGAGCCTCACCAGTTCCTTGAGGTATCCCGGGGCGCCGAGCTTCCTGCCGTTCGAGATGAGGCCCGTCACCTGGCCGAACTCCTCGGACTTCGCCACCAGCTCGCCAAGGCCGTCGTACAACGTGGGCTCGCCGCCTGTGAACACGACATGGGGGATCCCGATGTCCCACAGCTTGGATATGACCTCCTTCCACTGGTCGACCGTGAGCTCCTTCTTCTCCTTGGTCTCATTGTAGCAGTGGCCGCAGTCGTTCTGGCATCTGTACGTGAGGGCGAGGTCCATGCGGTACGGCGATGGAAGCTCGTCCGCCCCGATTGACGGGTTGTCCGTGCCGACGGTCTGGATCACGTCCGAATTGCCGTGCAGGAACTCCACCAGCTGTCGCTTGGTCATCGCGTAATGCTCGGACGCAGTGGCCTTGGCCACGTTCTTGTAGCGCAGCCTGACGTACCGGACCGCTTCCCTCTCGGACCGGCCCTCGAGCGCGCACCGAACGTAGTCCAATGCCGTGCCGTTGAGGAACACCAGCTTCGCAGCGTCCACGATGAGGACTCCCTTGCGCTTGTCGTCCACCCTCAGGTGGAACCTGTGGTGGGCGAGCTCGCCCTTGCCGTCGAACTTGTACGTCCCAGGCTTCAGGCCCTCTGGGTTCGGCCCGCCCAGGAGATATGGCATGCGCATCAGCGGCCACCCCCGGCGCAAGCACAGGCACAGGCGCAGGCACATGCACAGCCTCCGCCGAAGCCTCCTCCTCCGAACCCTCCACCGGACGAATGCGCTGGAGGCGGGGGCGGCGGGTTCGTGATGGACGTTATCTCCTTGCTGAGGGACTTGAAGCTGGAGACCATGTTGTTGCATGACGAGCGGACCTGGTTCACGTACCCCTTCGCCACGTCCTGAATCCCCTTGCCGGGAACCCCGGTGCCCACAGAGCTGATCGAGGCCCTGCGCCCTCCTCCGACGGTGCCCGTGGGGATGAAGATGTATGTCGTCTCCATGCGCCTCGGATAGTCCTTGTCGAGCATCATCCACTCGTTCTTCTCCGCAAGGCTCTGGGAGAACTCCTCCGGAGTGCCGTTCGCCTTCACCTGGGCCCACGCGGTCTTGCATATCGATTCGTAGTAGTTCCTTGTGGCCCTGTAGTCGAATCCCCTCAGCTTCGTCTTGACGGAATCGACCAGCGCGACGATCGTGCCCTTGAGCTTGAGCCGGTCGACCGTGCCGTCCTGGTCGATCGCCCCGAGATAGTCGGTCTCGTACTGATAGTCCCCTGCTGTGGCCAGCTTGGTGAGACTCATGGGCGATTCGAGCGTGACCACCTTCACCTTCCCCTTCTTGATCAGCCCGAACAGGATCATCGTGGCGACCATCTCGACCGGCAGCTCAAGCGCAACCGCCGCCTCGACTGCCGTGAGGTCTCGCCGGGGGCCCGCGCCGGCCATGCTCAGCTCTGGCTCGAAATAGTCGGTCGCCCGCTTCTTCGCGGACCTGTAGTTGCTGACGACGACGATGGCGATGAGGCCAGCTATGATGATGAGAGGGAGCAGGGCCAGGCAAAGTGTGCCCAGGCTGGCGAAGAAGCTGCCGAGCGCGTCGAAGGCCCCATTGGTGTAGTACTTGTCCACATACTCCTTCGGAAACCCCGCCCCGATATCGTACAACCCGCTCTCCTGGTCGCTCGGGCTCACGGACGTGTTGGTCCAGGTCGCGATCACCTGTCCCGTGGCGTTGCTGATGCTCTGCCATGGTCGGTCCTGGAGGTAGACCGCGGTCGTGATGTCCACGAAGCCCTGCGGGAAGATTATCGTCGAGACAAGGGTGCCGGTGGGTCCGCGCTGGTAGGACGGGTCGAACCATGTGGGCCTGAACTTGATGCCGACCGTGCCCTTGACGAGCTCGTTCTCGTAGACCATGTGCGGGTTGTTGACGTGGAACGTGAGGGTGAACGAGGTGCCGTAGACGTCTATGGCCTGCATGAGCTGGGGCCCGAACTCGACAGCCATCCCGATTGGTATGTAGGGGGACTTGTGGATCAGCGAGGGCTGGTAGACCTGGCTTCCTACTGTTATCTGCGCGGTCGCCGAGCTCGCGTCGTAGTCGCTGTTCGGCAGGCCGATGTCCACACCGTCCAGCTGGCCGTAGTTCGTGAAGTCGAACGTGTAGTCGATGTCGATGCTGCCGTCCTTCAGTATGGTGACGTCGACCGCCTCCCTGTTCAGCGCGAAGTCATAGGCGGCCTGGGCGAACGACATACCGGCGGGTGCGGCGACGGAGAAGCACAGCAGGATGAGGACTGCCGATGAGAACGCTACTGTCAGCTTCATGACATGGCCCTTCAACTGATCACCCGATGCTACCATTTCGGCTCTTCCTGTAGCGCGTAGGCCGCACCGCAGTACGAGCATGTGACCATGACCCCTCCCTGGACTATCTTCAGGTCCTTCTCGGTGATGGGCGCGCCGCAGCTCTTGCACTTCATCTCCTTCTCGTCGAACTTGCCCGAGCCCTCCATCTTCACGTTGAACGTCTGGCTCACAAGTGTCGGCTTCGCAGCCTCGAGCTTCTCCGCCCTGTAGACGAAGTAGAACATCCCGACCGCGATGAGGACCATTACCGCTCCGACGGAGGTGTTCTCCAGACCCGAGGCGATTATGAATATCAGGCCGAGGAAGAGCAGGACTATCCCGACGAATACGATCAGGCCCTCCAGTATCCTGTTCATGGGAAGAACCCACCGGACGGATGATGGAGGCGGCTAATAATGCTTCGCTGGGATTCCCTTTTCAAGGAACACCCGATGAAGCGCCGACATCGAAGGTCGCCGGTCACTGCGGCCGCCGGCATAGCACCAGGCTGAGGCGGATCCTGTCATTGAGCGAAGGGTCTGGATAGGATCCCCAGGCTATGCGGGCAGAGGGCAACTTGGCGCACAGCTCGCTGGCGATGGCATCGGCCTCCTTGTCCCACGGGTCGGACGAGGAGTATATCGCGATCGCGGCGGTTGCCTCCCCGAGCGGAAAATCGAACCACGGGGAGCTCAAGGCCTCCTCGACGGCCCTCTTGACCCTCTCGTCCCCCCTGCCGAGCCCGAGCCCGAACCTTCCCAGGCTCGCGCCGGATATGACACTCCTCAGAGCCCCGACATCAATCCTTGTCATCGTGGAGCAGGCGTCCATCACGGGCCTCTGCATGATGCTGTTCATCAGGCCGAAGGCCCTCGTGATCGGTATGTTCGGGGCGATGGCCGATAGCTTGTCGTTCTCGAACTCGATGCATAGCATGGACGTCTGGAGGACATCCTTAAGTACCCTTCCCGCGAGCTCGCGCCTCCTGATGCTCTCGGCGGAGAAGGGAGTGGTCGCGAGGACGATGTCGGCCGTTCCCTTGGACTGCGCTATGGACGAGAACAGCTTCACGCCAAGACTTCCGCTGACGCCTCCGAGCCCGCAGAACATGAACGCGATGTCCGTATTATTCAAGACGTCGACCACCTCGTGGCCAGCAATCGACGGGAGGTGCTTCAGGATCGAGTGCTTCGCCTCCGTGACGCCCACGAGCCTCTCCGGCCCGATCATCATCTTCCTCTCCGCATGCGATCTGGCAAGGTCCGCGCTGGAAGTGGAGAAGGCCACCGTCGGGTACGAGACGCCCTCGATCATGTTGCATCCCGCGCTCCCCAGCCCGAACAACTTGACTCTCAGAGGCTCGTCGTCCTTGCACTGAGAGAACTTGACGATCTGTGTCGGCATCCCGGCCCGATGATTGACCTCGGCGCACTTGAAGCTTTCAGACCTGAGAGGTCATGCGATTCCACTCCAGGCGGGCGGCTACCTGGAAGAGCCACAATTAAGTAAGATGAACGTTATGCGTCAGGCCAGAGACGCGAAAGGGAACTCCTTGGCGCATGCTGGCCCTTGAACAACGGTGCAGTCACATGGCCGACCTCCAAACGGCTTTCCTACTGAGCTTGGCAGTCGTCATAGCGGTGGCAGCCGTGATCGTGGTGCTCTTCAACCGTCTCAGGCAGCCGCTGATACTGGGCTATCTCGTCGCAGGCATGATCGTCGGCCATTTCGTCAAGGATATCACCGTCTCGCAGCCGGGCATAACGATCGAGACGAGCGACATCATCCACCTTCTCGCCAGCCTGGGCATAATCCTTCTCACATTCTCGATCGGGCTGGAATTCAGCCTCAAGCAGCTCCGGAGGATAGGAATTGGCGTCATAACCGCAGCGATGCTAGAGATATCCATCATGATTGTCGTTGGCTTCCAGCTCGGAAGGGCAATCGGATGGACGAGCCTCGAGTCGACCCTGCTGGGGGCGATGCTGTCCGTAGCATCGACGATGATCATCGCCAGATCGTTGAGGGAGAGCGGGGGACTGGACAATGAGCGGGCCAGGCTAGTCGTCGGGCTCCTCGTGGTCGAGGACTTCGCAGCGGTCCTGATACTCGCCGGCGTCTCTGGCCTTGTGTCCAGCGCCGGGTTCGGGCCCGTCGAGCTCCTCCAGCTGGCGGTCAAGATGGGCTTGTTCATCGCCGCGTCTCTCGTCGTCGGCGTCGCCCTTCTGCCGAGGTTCGTGGACTATGTCGGGAGGCAGAGGTCGAACGAGCTGCTGGTCCTCACCGTCCTCGGACTGTGCTTCGCCATGGCGGCGTTCTCGCGGGCGATCGGGTTCTCCGAGGCCATAGGCTCCTTCGTGATGGGCGTCATAGTCTCGGAGTCCAAGTACATCGGGGACGTCGTGAGACGGGTAGAGCCCGTCAAGGACCTCTTCGGAGCCATATTCTTCATAACAGTCGGCATGCTGGTCGACGTGACGCTCTTCACGGACCTCAGCTTCATCGGCGTCGTGCTCGTCATCACGGCCGTGTTCGTCCTGGCCAAGATGTTCTCGTGCACGATCTCGACTTTCATAACCGGGTTCGGCGCAAGGAACTCTATCGGGGCTGGCCTGAGCATGATCGCGATCGGCGAGTTCTCGCTCATGATCGCCGCGGTGGCCGTCGGGGCGAGCGGGATCGACCCGAGGATTTATCCGACGATAGTGCTCGTCACGACAATCACGGCGCTGATAGTGCCGTACAGCGTCAAGTACACGGACAGGACGACCAGGTCGCTGGAGAACATCGTCCCTCGTCCTGTGCTCATGCTGGTCTCCTACCTGAACCTCGTGATGAGGAACCTGAGGAGGCGCTCGCGGTCGTCTGCGAGGACGTCATACGAGATGAGGACGAGTATTCTTAGGATGTTCCTCTACGTCGTCGTGATGATGTCCGCTGTCGCGTTCGCGGTGAATCTCATGCCGAAGGCGAACGACTACGCGTACCTTGTCTGGGGCCGCGCCGACGTCATCAGGCTCTCGATCATCGCGGGAGGACTCGTCGTGTTCGCGATCTCCCTCCTAGGGCTCTGGAGGCGCACGGTCAAGCTCGCCGAGATCGGCACGAGCGAGGCGATGCTCGCCACCCGGTCCGCCGAATCGCTCGGCTACGAGGCCACCTCCAGAGCGCTGAAGTGGTCGCTCCTCGGGTTCTACATCTTCGTCGGGTTCGTGATCGCGTCCCCGCTCATCCAGTCCGTCGTCCAGGAGAACATCGAGTTCGGCCTCGTGACCGTCGCCGTGGTCGCCGTGGCGATCGCAGTCCTCTGGCGCTCGGTCCAGACGGTGGACCAGAAGCTGTCCGAGGTCTTCGGGCACAGGGAGGTCAGCGCATACGGAGACTCGTCCAGGGACCTCGCCGAGATCGAGGACATCATCAAGGCGATGGAGGGCGGCAAGCGTTGAGGATAGTCCACCTCTCGGACACGCACCTCGGGTTCAGCGCATACTCGAAGATCGACGCCTCCGAGGGCATCAATCAGAGGGAGGCCGATGTCTACGCCGCATTCCAGCAGGCGATCGACAGGGCGATCGAGCTCCGGCCGGACGCGGTGATACACTCGGGGGACCTGTTCGACACCGTACGCCCCCAGAACAGGGCGATTGACTTCGCCCTCAGGCAATTGCTCAGGCTCTCCAAGGCCGGGATCGAGACCGTTCTCATCTCGGGGAACCACTCGACGCCCAGGCTCCGGGAGACGGGAAACATATTCAGGATATTCGAGCACCTCGAGCACGTCCATCCCGTCCACGAGGCGGGGTCCAGCAGGATAGCGATCGGGGACCTGACGGTGACCGCGATCCCGCACTCGACCAACCCGACGATGGCCGAGCTCGTCTCGAAGGCTCGGCCGTCGAAGGAGACAAGATACAACGTGCTGGTCCTCCATGCCGGGATCCTCGACTCGGACACCTACAAGATGGACGAGTTCAACGAGCAGACTGTCCCGCTGGAGTCGATCTCGCACGGGTGGGACTACGTCGCCCTCGGGCACTTCCACCGGTACGCGAA
>JAJYIS010000142.1 GCA_021789945.1 Thermoplasmata archaeon
AGACGGACATAGCGGTCCCTGTCGAGTGTGTGGAGGCTCACGTTCACGCGCGCGAGGCCCGCTCGCTCCAGTTGGGCGGCCATCTGCTCCAAACGGGTGCCGTTCGTTGTCAGTGAGACCTCCTTCACCAGCGGCGATATCGTCGAGACTATGTCCAAGATATCCTCGCGCATCAGAGGCTCCCCGCCTGTGATCTTCACCTTCCTGACGCCCAACGAGGCTGCGACGCCGACTAGCCCGCCGATCTCGGCGGGAGTCATCTCCTTCGCCGAGGGCTTCTGACCCTCGTGGTGGCAGTGGTCGCACGCGAGGTCGCACCTTTGGGTCACGGATAGCCTGAGGCTCCGCACAGGACGGCCGTACGGGTCGACCATCGCCGGCGACTGGTCCTGGGAACCTGTGTTCTGCATCGACATGCTCGGGAGGTCATATCGGGTTCGGTTCTTAAGCATTGCCTGTTTCACCCGTCTGGCGCGCCGCAGTCGACTATCCGCACGGAGCATGCTTCCCTCTCTCTCCTAGGGCCCGAAACCCCCGCGGGACACCGAAAACGCTTATAAACGGCAATCGTTATGCCCGCTCGGACATAACGAATGGGGAGACTAGAGGATGAACCCGAAGACGATGAAGATACTGGCGGTCTTGGTAGTGGCGGTGATAATCGTAGGCGCAGTCGCGGTCTACTATCTCACGTTGCCCAAGGAGAAGACCATATTGACCGTTTTCACGGCGGGCAGCCTTAATCAGCCGTTCTCAGCCATGAGCGGGCAGGATCTGAAGGCCAAGTTCGAGAAGGAGAACCCGAATGTGGAGGTCCAGGTCACCTCGGGCGGCAGCGCGGACATGATAAGGCGCGTCACGGACCTCAACCAGACATGCGATGTCTTGGCGGTCGCGGACTACGGGCTCATACCGCAGATGATGATCAATGTGACCAACCCGACTGCGGACTTCAGCGTACAATTCGCCAGGAACAGCTTGATCATCGCGTACACGAACCACAGTGCGCACAGCGACATCATCAACGCCTCCAACTGGTATAACGTGTTGAGGATGCCCGATGTCAAGTTCGGGTTCTCGAACCCGAACGACGACCCTGCCGGGTACAGGTCACAGATGTGCCTCATGCTGTCTGAGCTGTACTACAACGACTCTTCGATCTACCAGGACCTTGTCCTGAACAACACCAACATGATTGGAGTCACGCACGATGTCACCAACGATACCTACACCATCAAGGTCCCGAGCAACCTGACGGTGACCAACACAGACAAGGTCATGATCAGGAGCGCCGAAGTTGACCTGACAAGCGCGCTAGAGCTTGGCTCGATTGACTATCTCTTCATCTACGAGAGCGTCGCCTACCTGCACGCATCTTCAGGAGAGAGGTACCTGCAACTGCCGCGACAGGTCAATTTGAACAGCACTTCGTACGCATCGCTCTACTCCAAGGTCAGGGTCGTGCAGTTCGCGGACAGCACGAACGCTAGCCAGATCAAGACGGTGAAAGGCAGCGCAATCGTGTACGGCGTGACGATACCGTTCAACGCCTTGCATCACGACCTCGCGGTCAAGTTCATCAAGATGCTGCTTGGCGCGGACGGGCAGGCGACGATGATCTATGCCGGCCAGGAACCGATCGTCCCAGCATACGCTGGCGATTACAAGGCCAACGTCCCTGAGGAGCTGCAGTCATACGTGACGTGAGGAGTTGCCTGTAGGTGAAGAAATGGCGCACCCCTGAGCCCCTGGTACTGCTCTTCGCCGTGGTAGGAGCCCTGCTGCTCCTGTTCATAGCCGTGCCCATAGTCGCCACGGTCGCTGTCGGCCATCCGGGGACCTTGTTCGCCCCGCTCGGGGATCCTGATGTCAGGTCCGCGATATCGATCAGCTTCGGGGCCGCGCTGATCTCGACCGGCATCTCGTGCCTGCTCGGCATCCCCCTTGCCTACACCCTTGCCAGGATCGAGTTCAAGGGGAAGGGAGTCGTCCAGAGCATCATCGACGTCCCGATCGTGATACCCCACACCATCGCAGGCATAACCCTGCTCGTCGTGTTCGGCCGTGCGGGGATATTCTCCGCTCAAATGAGCGCCCTCGGGCTTCACCTCGAGGACAACCTGCTGGGCATCGTCGTCGCGATGATGTTCGTCAGTGCCCCGCTCGTGGTCAATTCCGCCCGGGAAGGCTTCGAGAAGGTCGACGAGAGGCTCGAGTACGTCGCGCGCACGCTCGGGGCGTCGAGGGGCGACGCGTTCCTGTCGGTCGCGATGCCGCTGTCGATGTCCTCGATATTCACGGGGGCCATCATGTCCTGGGCGAGGGCGGTGAGCGAGTTCGGGGCCGTCATCATCATCGCATACTTCCCCAAGATCATCCCGACGCTAATCTACGAGGAGAACCTGCACCAGGGGCTCAGCCAGTCCCTGCCGCTCACGGCGATGATGATAGTGATCGTGATAGCCCTCTTCATCGCAGTCAGGGTCCTGATCGGAGCCTGGAAGCACAGGATGGAGGAGTCGTAGATGATCTCCGCCGATTCGCTCTCCTTCAAGGCCGGTGCGTTCCGGCTGGAGGACATCAGCTTCGGGGTCCGCTCGGACGAGACGCTCGTCGTGCTGGGCCCGACCGGTGCCGGCAAGACTGTCCTGCTCGAGCTCATCGCGGGGCTGCGCCGGCCGAGCAGGGGCTCGATAGTCTCGGAGGGGAAGGACATCACGAGGCTGCCGCCGGAGAAGAGGGGTATAGGCCTCGTCTACCAGGACTATCTGCTCTTTCCTCACCTCAATGTCTTCGACAACATCGCTTACGGGCTGAGGGCGAAGGGCACGAGGTCGGGCGAGGCCAAGACAGCGGTCGAGGAGATAGCTACGAGGATGGGCATCTCCGGCCTGCTGAAGAGGCGCACGAGGAACCTGAGTGGCGGCGAGCAGCAGAGGGTCGCGATGGCTAGGACGCTCGTCACGAAGCCCAGCGTCCTTCTGCTCGACGAGCCTTTCAGCGCGGTCGACCCGAACACCAAGGACGTCCTCATGCGGGAGCTGTCAGGGATACTCGCGTCCTATCACATCCCGGTCATCTATGTCACCCACGACCAGGTCGAAGCGATGGAGATGGCGGACAAGATAGCCGTGATGAACAACGGGAGGATCGTCCAGCTCGATTCTCCCGATGTCGTGTTCTCATCTCCGAAGTCCAAGTTCGTCGCGGATTTCGTGGGCACGAAGAACATCTACCAGGGCGAGGCCGCCCGAGATGAAGGCGGGACGATTGTGTCCATCGGCGAAAGCAGGATATACTCGTCGCTCGAGATGCGCGGGAAGGTTCATGTGACTGTAAGGCCCGAGGATGTCATCGTTTCCCACACCTCGCTGGAGTCGAGCGCGAGGAACCAGCTGCGCGGGAAGATCGTGGGGATTGTTGAGAAGGGTCCCCTGGTGTTCGTGACCTCCGATTGCGGCATCGAGATAACGGCCGCGATAACGAGGCAGTCGTTCAAGCAGCTGGGGATAACGCTTGACGACGATGTCTGGATGATCTTCAAAGCA
>JAJYIS010000036.1 GCA_021789945.1 Thermoplasmata archaeon
GACGGGCATCGCAATCACGGTCGCGTTGCCGGTCAGGCCCGCGCCGTCGGTCACTGTCAGCTGGACCGTGTACGCCCCCGTCCAGTTGAAGGTGCATGTGACAACCTCTCCGGTGAGGTTGACCACGCCCCCGAACGCGTCCACATAGGACCACTCGTACGAGACGATCCCGACATCGTCGTACGAGCCGCTCCCGTTGAGGACGACGGTCGTGTTCTCGACCACCGTCTGGTTGGGGCCGGCCACTGCGACCGGTGGGATTATGTCGCGCCGGACCGCGGAGTACGCTTTCACTTCCGGGAGCGTCCCGGGCTTCCCCCCGGCGGCTGCGAGCACGCAGATGATCATCAACGTGAACGCGACCGTGATTGCGATGCCCGTCACCAAGCGGCCGAACCCACTCGACATCACAAGCCCTCGTTTTGCGAATCCCCGAACGCGCACGCACATCCGCAGAATGTTGCGGTTCCAGGCATCCAAGGTCTGAGGATTCGAGCCGCTATTTATTGGTGTCGTCGAGGTTGATGCTAGGTCGTCTGAACACACGTGAGGACCGATGGAAGGCCCGGCCCCCGGGTCTGCGAATTTGTTCGGGAGCATCTACAACCTAGCTTCCCTCATTGACCGATTGGGCAGCCGCACAGGCACGAGGAAGGCAAGATGGAACCAGAGGGGGGCAGCGAGAGGATCGCATGGAAGGAGTGGTCCAAGGAGACCTTCGACATCGCAGCGAAGGAGGGGAAGCTGATCCTTCTGGACCTGACAGCGTCATGGTGTCATTGGTGCCACGTGATGGACAGGACGACATACTCCGACCCCGAGATAGTCCGGACCATCAACGCCACCTTCGTCCCGATCAGGGTCGACATAGACAAGCGCCCGGACATATCGGAGCGATACAACCGGGGTGGCTTCCCGACGACGGCCTTCCTGTCCGACCAAGGGGAGTCGATCTGGGGCGCCACCTATGTGCCCGTCAGCGACATGAAGAGGATCATCAACTCCATCATCGACGCCAACCGGTCGGGCGAGATCGGCCAGGCGCTCGAGAGGAGCAGGATGCATTTCCTGGACATCTCCGCGGCCATGGAGCCCAAGGCCCCCTTGTCCCCCTCCGAGACCGAGGACGTCTTCGAGGACATCTTCGCGACCTACGACGTCGAGAACGGCGGGTTCGGGCTCGCCCCGAAGTTCCCGCACCCGGCTGTCCTCGAGATGCTGATGGCGAAGTACTCCACTGACGACGACAAGGAGCTCGCGGACGCCGTCGTGAACACGCTCCGAAGGATGTCCGAGGGGCTGTACGACAGGGTCGAGGGCGGCCTGTTCAGGTACTCCGTGTCCGGCGATTGGCGGCTCCCCCACTACGAGAAGATGCTGGACACCAACCTCGGATACCTCGGCAACCTCGTGCACGCGCACGCCATCTTCGGGGACGAGGACTTCGAGGCATGGGCCCAGGGCACGGCCGAGTACCTGCTGAGGACGCTCAGGGACAAGAGGTCGGGAGGGTTCTTCGGGAGCCAGGACGCGGACGAGGAGTACTACAGGCTGGACGGGGCCGAGAGGGAGAAGCGGAAGGCCCCTGGGATAGACCGGACGGCCTATGCCGGCTGGAACTCGGAGGCCGTATCCGTCCTGGTGAATTCCGGCATGTTGCTCCGAGATGACAAGATAGTGCGCGCGGGCGAGCAGGCGTGGAGGTTCATCGTCGACAGACTTTGGGAGAAGGACCGGGGGCTCGTCCGCCATTGCGATTCCCAGGACCTGTTCCTGTTCGAAGACCAGGTGGCCCTGCTGTTCGCCGCCCTGGGCATGCTCGACATATCGGAGGACGACGAGCCGATGAGGCTGGCCGAGAGCCTGATCAAGGGAGTCGATGCAGCCTTCGCTCATGAGGACGGCGGATACGGTGATGTCGAGAAGGTGAAGGGAGCGGTCGGCGAGTTGGACAGCCAGAGGAGGTCTCTCGCGGAGAACGCCGCGTGGGCGCGCGGGCTCGCGCTCTTCGGGGCCGTGACCCATCAGGACGCGCTCGTCGAGAAGGCCAGGAGCACCCTCATGTCCTTCACGAAGAAGGATGTGGACTCCTCGGGGCTGTTCGCCGCGGCGTATGTCATCGCCCGCTGGACGCTCGAACGCGGCCCGGTCACCGTGGAGGTCCATTCGGACGATCCCGAGGGCCCGCCCGCTGCCAGGCTTGCAGGCGTCGCGAGGAAGTGCCTGGACCCGGCGGTCGTCGTTCGCGGCCTGAAGGACCCTGAGGCCGAGGTCCCGTACGCCGTGATCTGCTCTAGCGCGGGATGCCTGTCAAGGATCGAGGACCCGGACAAGCTCGCGGAAGCCCTCAGGAGCAGAGGCTCCTGAGCCGTCCGGCGGAACGAACCAGAATAGTCTAAATAGCCGCCACACTCATAATGCATTCCCGGGATGGACCATGGCTAGCAAGTCCCGGCTGATTCCCCGCAAGTTCTTGTCGAGCGACGAAAAGGTTGTTTTCGAGTCGAGGCCCAGCGCTTGGCTGTACATGAAGTCAGGCGTGCTGTCGGCGATAGTCGCGATGATCGCCCTGGTGCTGTTCGCCTGGAACTGGATCCCGAGCGCGCCCGACATACCGTACCTAAGCACCGCGTTGGCGGGCCAGTACGGGGACTATGTCCACTGGGCCTTCGGGGTGCTGTTCTTCCTCGCGTTCGTCTACTTCGTCGTCAAGTGGATGCGCTGGGGCAGCACGGTCTACGCTGCGACCGACGAGAGGATCATCAAGCAGAAGGGTATCCTGAGCAAGACCTACGAGGACATCCCCTTGAACATGATCACGAACATCGACATGTCCCAGTCCCTCGCGAAGAGGGCCCTCGGGTACGGGACGATCGTCTTCTCCGTCCAGGGCCTCGGGGGAAGGAAGGCGGACATGTCCTGGACCGCGGTCCCAGACCCCATGGCCGTCCAGAGGAAGATCCAAGAGGTCATGGACGACAACCGCAAGCGCGCCGCCAGGTAGACTCCCCCAATTGTTCGGGACAAACGGGATTCCCTGACCGGCAATCTCCCACAAGCATAATCGGCCCGAGAGCGATGCCCATGGCGGCCGATCGAGGGTGTGACGAATGGGAGCGGCGGATGTGGTCAGGGAAGGTGCTGGGAAGGCGTTCTTGCTGTGCAACGAGGCAATAGTCAGGGGGGCCTTGGAGGCCGATGTCAAGGTAGTGTCTGCGTACCCTGGCTCGCCCACGACGGAGATCCTGGACACCTTCTCTGAGGTCTCCCCCAAGTTCGACTTCAAGATGGAAATCTCGGCGAACGAGAAGGTCGCGCTCGAGACCTGCGGCGGAGCGTCGATGGTCGGGTTGAGGACCATGACGAGCATGAAGAGCGTCGGCATGAATGTCGCCTCGGACTCGTTCTTCTCGCTGTCGTACACAGGCGTCAAGGGAGGCATGGTGGTCGTGATGGCGGACGACCCGCACGCACACTCCTCCCAGACGGAGCAGGACGGGAGGTCGTTCGGGCCGAACGCGTACGTCCCCATGCTCGAACCGTCGAACCCCACGGAGGCGAAGAGGATGGTCAAGGCCGCGTACGCGCTCTCGGAGAAGTACGGCGTGCCAGTCCTGATGAGGACGACCACCAGGGTCAGCCACCAGAGCGGCATCGTGGACCTCGAGCCGCTCGACCGAAAGCCATTCCAGAAACTCCCGTGGACGCACCCCCCGGGAAGGTTCGTGACCGTCGCGGAGGCCGCGCGGACCTTCAAGCACGCGCTCCTGGAGAGGACAAAGCGCATCCAGGAGGAGTTCGAGGCCTCCGACCTTAACACGGTCACGGACACGGGCTCGGACTTCGGGATAATCACGAGCGGGGCGGGGTACAACTACGCCGCCGAGGCGTGCAGGATCCTGGGAATCAAGCCTTCGATCCTCAAGCTCGGGACGACCTACCCGCTCCCGAACAAGCTCATAGCGGGCTTCATCAAGAAGCTGAAGACTGTGATCATCGTCGAGGAGCTGCAGCCGTACCTCGAGCTCCATGTCACCGCGATAGCGAAGGACGCGAACCCGTCTGTCAGGATCTACGGCAAGTGGACCGGGCACTTCAGCGAGGCGCTCGAGTACAACCCGAACATCGTCGCGGACGGCATCGCGAAGGTCCTAGGGACCAGGCCGCCGGTCGACTACGGCGCGGTCCTGGCCAAGGCGGCCGAGCTCAAGGCCGGCCTGATGGAGAGGCCCCCGACCTTCTGCCCGGGATGCCCGCACAGGGCCACGCTGCATGCGCTCCAGGAGGCCACCCGGGGCACGAAGCACATCCTCGCGACGGACATCGGCTGTTACTCGATGAGCTTCCTGAAGCCGCTCGAGTACGGGGACTCGCTCCTGAGCATGGGGGCATGCATGGGCGTCGCGGCGGGCCTGCAGTACGCCGCCCAGGAGAAGGTCATAGCGATGGTCGGCGACTCGACCTTCTGGCACGCGACCATGCCCGGGCTCGTGAACGCCATACACCACAACGACGACCTGACGCTCATCATACTCGACAACGAGGTCACCGCGATGACCGGCCAGCAGCCCGACCCGGGAAGGGATTACAACGCGGGAGGACAGCCCGCGAAGCCCCTGGTCCTGGAGAAGGTCATCGAGGCGATGGGAATCTCCGACATAACCATCGTGGACCCGTACCAGGTCAAGGCGGCGGTCGTGCCGATCAAGCAGGCGCTCTCCCGGAAGGGGCCGAACGTGATAATCTCCAGGCGCGCGTGCGCGCTGTACGCCGACAGGAACAAGCGCAAGCGCGGGGAGACCATAGGGACCAACAAGGTGGAGAAGGAGGTATGCAAGAGGCCGTACACCTGCATACGCGGGTTCTACTGTCCCGCGATCTCGGTTGACGACGACGACCGGAAGGCGTTCATCACCAAGGAGCTCTGCGACAGGTGCGATGTCTGCGCGAAGCTCTGTCCGTTCGGCTCCATCAGGCCCAGGCAGGAGGGCGGGTAACCATGCCGGAGAAGGAGTTCAGCATATACCTGTCAGGCGTGGGAGGGCAGGGTCTGGTCCTGCTGTCGAACATCATCGGGTCCGCGTGCGCCGCTGCGGGGATAAGGGCCATCACGGGGGAGCAGCACGGGCTCTCGCAGAGGAGCGGGTCGATCAACGTGCACCTGAGGATCGGCCCCGAGGTCATCTCGCCGCTGATACCCGTTGGGGGAGCGGACGCCATCCTCTCGCTCGATTCCCTAGAGGCTCTCAGGTACGTCGAGTACCTGAGGCCTGGAGGCGTGGTCCTGATGAACGACAGGATCCAGCACCCGACGATCGAGACTGCGGCGCACACGAAGGACAAGGTCGCGAAGTACATGTCGGTCGAGGATGTCAAGGAAAGGCTCACCAAGGTCACGGACAAGATCGCCGTGATAGACGCCATGAAGCTCGCCGCCGAGGCGGGGACCTCCCTCACCGAGAACGTGGTCATGCTCGGTGCGCTGAGCACCCTCGAGGCGTTCCCCGTCCCCGAGGACGCCCTGAAGAGGTCCATCGAGGAGAACGTGCCGAAGAAGGCGGTCGAGGTCAACCTCAAGGCGTTCGACCTCGGCAAGAAGGCCGCGCACGACCTCCTGTGCAACATAGTTAAGTGCCGGTAGCTGAATCCAGGGTCGATCGGATGAAGAAGGCCAGATACGTCCGCGTCGACGTGTTCGCGACCAAGCCGTTCGGGGGCAACCCGCTCGCGGTCTTCCCCGAGGCCGAGGGGCTTACCTCGAGGGAGATGCAGCTGCTCGCGAAGGAGATGAACCTCTCGGAGACCACCTTCGTGGTTCCGCCGACGAAGGGCTCGGGGGCGGACTTCAGGGTGAGGATTTTCGTCCCGGACATGGAGGTCAGGTACGCAGGGCACCCGACCCTGGGGACATTCTTCGTCCTGGCGAAGGAGGGCAGGATCAAGCTCAGGGAGCCCGTCACGACCGTCAAGATGGAGGTCAAGATCGGCGTCATGCCGGTCGAGATACACTCCTCGAAAGGAAGGATCACGAAGGTGGTGACCGTCCAGAACAGACCCGAGTTCGGCAGGGTGTTCAATGACATTGGCGTGCTCGCGGACGCGCTCTCGCTCTCGGAGTCGGACTTCGACCCCGCCAGGATGCCCGTGCAGCTGGTCTCGACCGGCCTGCCCTGGGTGATCGCGCCCGTGAGGTCCAGAAAAGCCGTCGAGAGGGCCTCGGGGAACGTCCCCGCGTTCGCGAAGGCGATCAAGCCCCTCCCGAAGGACGTCGTCGACATCTACGTCACCTCGCTCGACCCGGTCGACAGGTCGTCGACCACGCACTCGCGCGGCTTCTCGATGGTCTCCGGGGCGGTCGTGGAGGACCCGGCGACCGGGAGCGCGAGCGGATGCCTGGGGGCCTATCTCGTCCACAGGGGTCTCGTGCCGGTCTCGCGGTCCACGAGGATCGTCAACGAGCAGGGGTACGAGATCGGCCGCGCGAGCAAGATCGAGATCGAGGTCGGGAAGGACGCCGGAGGCGAGATCGACTCGGTCAGGGTCGGCGGGCCCGTGGTCCACATGATGGACGGGGTCGCCTACCTCTGAGACCGGCTCACTCGGCCGCGGGAAGCTGGACCTTGAACACCGCACCCTTGGCCGGGTCGCCGGACACTCTGTCCTCGACCCACACGCTCCCGCCGTACCTCCCCGCGAGCGTCTTGACTATGTGAAGGCCGAGGCCCGAGCCCTTCTTCTTGGGAGCCTTCGAGAACCTGTCGAATATGATCTTCTTCAGGTCGTCCGGGATGCCCTTGCCGTGGTCCCCTATCGAGACCACCCAGAACTTCTTCTCGTCGGAGTAGCTCCAGTCGACCGCGATGTCCATTATCACGGTCTCGTGGGAGTCGTACTTGACCGCGTTCGTCATGATGTTGATGAACAGCTCCCTGAGGAGGTCGTCAGCGTTCGTGAAGTGGTGCCCGGGCTGGACCTCCGACTTGAAGGCGATGTGCCTGTTCGGATAGTACTGGATGACGCTCTTCCTGCACTCGAACAGGATCGCCCCGAGGTCCACCTTCGCCATCTCGATCTCGCCGAAGGACACCTTGGACATCGTCCTCACGTTCCCCGCGAGCCAGATGGTGTTCATGACCTGCTCCGATATCTTGTCCAGGACGGCGGCGCTCTCCGGGTCCTTCAGCTTCATCCTGAGGAGCTCGATGTACCCGAGGATGGCCTGGTTGAAGTTCTTGATGTCGTGCGAGAGGATGTCCGTGAAGAGCTCGGCGTTCTGCCGGCTGTCGATGTGCTCCTTGAAGACCTTCGAGTTCTCGATCGCGATGCCCGCGAGGCTGGAGAAGATCTCTATGATCTCGACCGTTTCGGGGTCCGGCATCCTGTCGTCCCTCGGCTTCAGGGTCTCGAGATACGCGATCGCGTTCCCGTTCCTGTCGGTGATGAACGTGTCCATATAGTCGAGCTCGTGCCAGTACTCCTTCCCGCGCCTGGGGATCCGTATCAGCTCCGGCTCCGGATAGTACACGAGCTCCTGAGGGGATATCTGCTGGCTCTCCGCGGGCATATAGTACGTCATCCTGCCGATCTTCTTCCGCCACTTGACCGTGGTGCCAGAGGTCAGCGAGGTCCCGGGATAGTATATGGAGTCGACCACGCTGTTGGCGTAGCCGAGCTTCTTGATCTGCTCGGTCGCCTTCGCGCTGTACCCGTAGACCGCTTCGACGACGTACTGCCCGAAATCCTCGTGCTTGACGCCTATGACCATCCTCCTGAGCCCGAGCAGCTGGGACAGGGTCTTGAGCAGGTTGTCCAGCATCTCGTCCAGGTCCCTCACGTACATCATGCTCGAGGTCATGTCGAGTATGCGCGAGAGCTGCTCAGTCCTCTGGCCGCTCACCCTGAGGGCGTTCTCCCTGTCGTTCGCGAGCCTCGCGTTCTCGATCGCGACCTCCGCGAGCGAGGTGAATATCTCCATCGTCTCGATGGTGTCAGTGTCGGGCAGCCTGCCGCTCTTGGGCGCGGACGGGTATATGACGCCGACGATCCTCCCGGTGGCGTCGTGGAGTGAGAATGCCAGCGAATCGTAGTTCCTGAACTCGCCCCTCTGCCGGGGTCCCAGCTCCGTCTTGAAGTCCGGGCCCGGCCTGCTCACGAAGTGCGCGAGCTGGCGCGGGTTCATCTCCTCGGCCATGGTGTAGTAGACGGACTTGCCGATCCTCCGGCTCTCCTTCAGGTCGTCCAGGATGACGTCCGTGGGGATGGTGCGGTACTTGGTGTCGAGCACGGATTCCTCGGGGTAGCCGAACAGGGCCATCCACTTGAACACGCCCTCGGCCTCGTCGTAGACCACGAGCGATACCTTCCTGAACCCGAACAGGGAGGACACGGACGAGAGCACCATCGTGGATAGCTTCGCCAGGTCCCTCTCCGAGACGATCGACGACGATATCTTCAGGACGTCCTCCATGAGCCCCGTCTTCTGGGCGGCCTGCGCGCGGGTGCTGTCCCTCCCGATCCGGATGCGCTCCCGGAAGAGCGCGAGGAGTATCATGTCCGCGAAGAGCCCGATCTGGTCCACCTGCTCCTTGCTGAGCAGCTTGTTGGTGCGCGAGTACGCCAGGTCCATCCAGGCCATCTGCTTGCCGCTGTTGTCCCTGAAGTCGAAGAGGTAGGAGTCAGCCTCGATCCATTCGTCCGGGCTGGCCCTCCTGGTCCGGAGCCTAGAAGGGTCCCTGTAGTACGCGGGGACGTCGCTGAACGGGTCGGCCTCGATGATCTTCAGCCACTCCTCCGCGGATATGTAATAGCAGCGCTTCGATATCCTGAACCGCTCGTTGAAGAGCTCATCAGCGACATGCTTCGGGTAGTACTCGGTGCCGAGGTTCTTGACTATTGTCCTGGCGCTGTCGTCTGAGTATCCGTGGGCCGACCACTGCAGAAGCGGCTTGAGGTCGTCGGCCATGATGACGAACAGCATATGGGAGATGCCGAAGATGTCGTCGATCGCGTCCATCGCTCTCTGGGCTACCTGGCCGAGGGGCTCGTCCCTCATCACGGAATCCGCGAGCTCGCTCAGCCTCGCAGGCATGAGGTCGCAGGGCTTGGCCGAGGAGCCCGCCTTGGTGCCAGCGGCGCCAGTAGCTCCTGGACTGCCGGATGGGACTTGGCTCATTTCAACCGTCACCTGAGGTCCGTCGGGAGGAACAGACCAGGACGCCATGAGATTGGTATGTCTGCTATATAATACGGCACAGGAAGGATATCACCCAAGCATACAAGCTGGCCTGACGCTACGTAAGGCTTATTATCGGGCCATGCGGTAGGCGCGGACGGGAAGGCGTGAGAAGATGGCCGACACGAAGGAGATACTCGCGACTGCGATCGAGTTCGAGCGGTTCGGGGTCGAATACTACACGAAGTTCCACGAGCTCGTCGGGGACAAGAAGGCGAAGCCCCTGATGAAGGGCCTCGCGGAGGACGAGAAGGAGCATGCGAGGATCTTGGAAACCGAGCTGAACAAGATCGGCGGGAAGTACAAGGCGCCGCCGAGGGCGGACGTCGAGAAGGGCCTCGCGGAGATATTCCCGGAGAAGGTCCACAAGGACGCGCTCGTGACGAAGGACGCGATAAGCGCCGTCAAGCTGGGCATCAGGACCGAGGAGCGGTCGATCGAGTACTACTCGAAGAACGCCACCGCCGCGGGGCCGAAGCTCAAGGAGATCTTCGTCAACCTCGAGAAGATGGAGCGGGGGCACCTGGAGATGCTCCAGGAGAACCTGAGGTACCTCGAGGACGACGGCTCGTGGTACGGGTACGTGCCGTTCCTGGACTGATCCCGGGCGCCTGCCGTACCAACGTTTTTTATCGGCCCGGGGCATCTCGCAGTCCCGGGTAGAGCAGATTGGCCAAGGTACTGCCGTTCGAGGGGATACACTACAACACCGCGAGGTTCGGCCACGACCTCACCAGGTTCGTCGCGCCTCCGTACGATGTCATAGACCAGGTGGCCGAGCGCAGGCTCAAGGAGGACCGGCTAAACATAGCACACATCAGCCTCGGGGACCAGGGCGACGGGTACTGCGTGGCGTCCAGGCGGCTGAAGACCTGGCTCGACGACAAGGTCCTCGTCCGGGACCAGGGGCCAGGGTTCTACATCTACGAGCAGACATTCGCCGGGCCCGACGGGCTCCCGCGGACCAGGTCGGGGATTGTGGGCCTGGTCAGGCTCGAGGAGTTCTCGAAGAGGATCGTGATGCCCCACGAGAAGACCATACCCAAGCACAAGGAGGACCGGCTCGCGCTGATGAAGGCGACCAGGGGGGACATCGAGCAGATCTTCATGCTCTACGACGACGCGTCCGGGGAGATCGAGGACATCCTGAGGACCTCGAAGGTGAGGGACGAGGAGTCGAGGTTCATAGACCCTGACGGCGTACAGCACAGGATCATCAGGATAAGCGACGCGTACCTGGTCGACAAGATCTCCAAGCTATTCGACCCCGCCAGGCTCCTGATAGCGGACGGGCACCACAGGTACGAGACCGCGCTCGAGTACAGGGACATGATGAGGAGCAGGGAGGGCGCCGGCGTCGGCGAGAAGCCGTACGACTACATCATGGCCACCCTTGTCAGCTTCAGGAACCCCGGGCTCGTGGTGTACCCGACGCACAGGCTGGTCAGCGGCGTGGACGAGGGGCTCATCGACATGCTGCCCGGGAGGCTCGAGGAGGAGTTCGAGCTCAAGGAGTTCGACAGGCCTGAGACGCTCGCGCAGGCGGTCGAGGACTCGAAGCGTGAGGCGTTCGGCGTGTGGGTCCCTCGGACGGGCAGGCACATATTCGCCGTCCGGAAGAAGCACGGGCCTTCGGAGAACCCGATGGAGGACCTGCCGGTGTATGTCGTCCAGGAAAGGGTGCTCAAGAGGATCCTGGGCTACACCTCGGACATGCTGGACAGGAAGATCGACATCGAGTACGTGAAGGGCACGGACGCCACGAGGGCCGCGATGGCCTCGGGGGCGTACCAGGCGTGCTTCTTCGTCCGGCCCCCCTCGGTAGAGCAGGTGATGGCGATCGCGCAGACCGGGCAGAAGATGCCGCACAAGTCCACGTACTTCTACCCCAAGATTTGGTCCGGGACCATGCTCAACCTGTTCTGACGCGAGCCCGTCAACCGGAAATACGGGGATTCCGATACGCCCGCCGGTGAGCAAGTTGGGCTATGACATCGGGATTCTCGGCGGCAGGATAGTCGACGGAGCGGGGAACCCCTGGTACTACGGGGACATCGGCATCGCGGGGAAGAAGATAGCCGCAATCGGCAGGATAGACAGGAAGGACTGCCGGCGCGCGATCGACGTCTCAGGGCTCTATGTCTGCCCGGGGTTCATAGACATCCACACGCACTCCGACATCACGGCGCTCATGTTCCCGGGATGTGACAGCACCCTCCGGCAGGGCGTCACGACCCATCTCATCGGGAACTGTGGGCTCACGGTCGCGCCCCTGAAGGAGCCCTATGTAGAGCTCATGAGGACCTACTGGGGCGAGTGGGCGGGATCGATGGCGAAGTTCAACTGGCGGACCTTCGCCGAGTTCCTGAGCGTGCTCGAGAAGAACGGGGTCGGCCACAACATCGCGTCTCTCGTGGGCCACGGCGCGGTCCGGACGGCCATAATGGGGCCGGACAGGGGCAAGCCCAGCCCGAAGCAGCTGGCCGCGATGAAGGGGCTGGTGGCGGAGGCCATGGAGGCAGGGGCCTTCGGTATGTCGACCGGGCTGGTCTATCCCCCTAGCTGCTTCGGCAGGACTCCCGAGATCATAGAGCTGTGCAAGGTCGTCGCGAAGTACGGCGGGATGTATACGTCACATATACGTGGGGAGAGGGAGACCATCGCCGACGCCATCAAGGAGGCCATCCTGATAGGCGAGAAGAGCGGGTGCAGGGTGCAGATATCGCACAACTGTCCGAAGGTCGGAGCTTGGGGCCGCACGAAGGAGACCCTCGGGCTGGCGGAGGACGCCCGCAGGCGAGGCCTCGACGTCACGGTGGACAACGACATGCACACCGACCTCGCGCCGAACCTAAGCGGAGCCTTGCCCCAGTACCTCCACGAGCACAAGAAGGCCGAGCTCATGGAGATCATGAAGGACCCCAAGGTCAGGGCCAGGGTCAAGAGGGAGATAGTCGAGGACAGGCTCCCGGCGTTCGGGCCCGCGGGGCTCCTGAAGCACGGGATGTTCGACCGCATATTCCTGATGCATGTTCCGGGGGACGAGAAGCTGAAGGGGAAGACCGTCGCGCAGGTGGCCAAGATGAGGCGCCAGGACCCCTTCGAGACATACTTCGACCTGATGATCGAATCGAATGACGACATAGTCGCGATATTCGACTACATCCTCGAGAAGGACATAGAGGCGCTGTTCCGCCACCCGCTCGTGATGGTCTCCTCCGACTGTTCGACCTGGTCCCTGGACGGCCCGATGCCCGACCCGCCGCCCTATATGCCGTGCGCGTTCGGCGAGCACCCCGGCATAATCGCCAGGTATGTCAGGGACGAGCCCATCATGACCCTCCAGGAATGCATCCGGAAGATGACGAGCTTTCCGGCGCAGAAGATCGGGCTCCTCGACCGCGGGCTCCTGAGGCCGGGGATGAGGGCGGACATCATGATGTTCGACATGGACGAGATAAGGGACAACGCCACGAACAGGTGGCCCCACAAGTACCCGTTCGAGAACTACCCCCACAGGTACCCTGACGGTATACCCTATGTCCTGGTGAACGGCACCGTCGCGGTCGACGACGGCGAACAGACCAAGGCGAGGGCGGGAGAGGTGCTCAGGCACAGGGCCTGAATGGCCTACAGCTCGTACTTCTTGTACTCGCCCTCGCACGGATTGCCCGCGCATATCCACGCGGCCCTGTTGGTCAGGTCGAACGCGACCGAGAGGATGGTCTGCGTCTGGTCCTCGACGCCCAGCGCAGGGTCAGGATGCCGGCAGATGGACTCGGGGTACCCGACATGGTCCGACAGGACCTTCTTGAAGGTCGAAACCTCGACCTTCCCCAGCTCCTTCTTGAAGAGCTTCTTGGCACGGTTGTACCTGACTATCGACGAGAACCAGGTGTGCATGTTGTCCTCGAACTTCCACATCTTCGGGGACAGGTAGTGATTGGTATGGATCATCCACCCGTCCTCGGCGTACAGGGCGTCGAAGGTCGTCGCGGAGCCCTCGAGGCTGTAGATCTCGCCGTTGGGGTCGCACACGATGTTGTTGAAGCTATGGCCCCTGCCCTCTGGCATCGCGGCCTGGAGCGCCTGATAGATGCCCTTCTCCCGGAGCACCTTCCTGCACGGGATCATCTTCGGGATGCCGATCTTCGTGTCGTTCGGCACTAACGCGTTACCCGTGAGGCTAATCCCGGCGGCGTTCATGCCCGCGGTCGGCCCCATGCCGGCGTAGCACAGGCCGATGAAGCCCGGCTCGTCCTTCGGCTTAATCCTGGTGATGCTGATGTCCTGGAAGTTGTAGGGCGAGACGTCGTCATTGTGCACCGCATACACGCAATCGTCCTTCGTCCACTCGGAGTTGACCGCGATGTCAGTGCAGCCCCGGCCCCTGCCGTCGGGGAAGTCGACGTTCATGGCCCAGACCATGTCGAACTTGATGCCGGTCCCCTCGGCGAACCCTTCGAGCTCCTCGACGTACTCGGGGTAGAACTCCTCCGTGGCCGGCAGGGACCGCCTGGCGTACGCCAGCGCCTTCTCGAGCTTCATGCCGGGGACCGAGGCGATAGATTCCTTCAGGTGCTTCTCCATCCTGAGCGCCTGGTCCCTGCACTGCTTCCCGATCGAGACCCCTATCTGGTAATGGCTGCCTGACGCCGAGACCTCCCTGAACGCCTTCTCGGTCCCCTTCTTCTGCAAAGAACCTCAAACCCCCTCTGGTGGCTTGACGCCCTGAGCGGTCTTTGATATCAAATAACTTCTTCAGGCCGACTGACAGGGCTCCCGAAAACATTTATGATAGGCTCCGCTAGTCACCTGAACCATGCCCAAGGTCGAGCTCGAGTACAAGTGCAAGAAGTGCAAGAAGGAGTATCCCGCGACGGTCAATTACACCGGGAGCATAGACGAACTTGACTTCGACGAGAACCAGTCGAGGTGCCCGTTCTGCGGCACTTGGAACTGCGCCGACCCGAAGTCCGTAGAGCAGACAATCCGGGACTCGAAGAAGTGAGAACCCGCCGTACTGACGCGCCTGCCCGCGACGGTAATCGCCGTCAGCGATCGGGCTCGAGACCCACGTTCATTTCTGAGCGCCGGGCGTCACCCGCGCGCATAACCCTGTTTAAAAGGAAATGGAGGTATCCAGATAGTTCCAGCGAGCGACGCCCCGGTTGCGGAAATCATATATATAGCGTGTGACTGTGTCCGTCCCGTAACGGTCTGCCTAGGCTATTTAGCGGCAGACAAGGAAACAGGAAAGGAGGATATGCCTAATGGAAGCTAGTAAAGAGGGCGAGCCTAACGAGCCAGCTCCAGAGACCCTTCCTTCCGAAATGAAAGAGGAGAAGAAAGGATTTCCGAAGATGCTAGCAGTGGTCATAGTGGTGATTCTGATCATCGCTGCGATCGGTGCTGCCTTCGGCCTCGGACTGTTCGGAAAGAAGAAAGAGGCGACTAATGCACCTCCGGTCGCTGGTGCGAGTGCAACCACGAGCACCGGGATCGATATAGGAGGTAGCGTGTCGTTCTCGTCGTCATCAACTGACCCCGATGGAACGATCGCGAACTATACCTGGTACTTTGGAGATGGAACGACGAGCACAGGAGCCACGTTGGCGAACGTGTCTCACACGTACCAGTACGGAGGGTTCTACTGGGTTCTTCTGAAGGTCACGGACAACGGCGGTGCTAACGGCACGACCGAGTCCTCGATGATCAGGGTCACGGTGAGCTACTACGACCCGGCGCTTCAGCTGACCACATGGGACAACACGACACACCCGTACGCATTCCTGACATCCGACAACGACATAGTCGCGCAGAACACGACGGTGAACTTCAACGCGACCACGAGCTACGGTATCGGCGGATGGAACTGGGTGAACGACAGCGACCACTCTGAGGGACAGAACTGGTTCTACGGCGCGGGCAACATCACTCTGGCCACGCTCGACTTCGGCGACGGATCGGCTGTGGTCAGCCTGCCCCTTGCGACGCTGACCGCTTCGCACCTGTACGCGACTGCGGGGCACTATGCGGCCAAGCTGACGGTCTATTCTGAGAACAACGGCAACAATGTCTCGACGATCGTGATGAGGACGATACATGTCCTGACCCCAGGGAGCACTACGATTTCCGTCAAGAACCCGAACTCGTTCATAGAAGCGACCATCGGTGAGCCGTACACGCTCGACCCAGCGGTCGACTACGAGTCGGCAGGCGGCAACATCCTGCAGAACGTCTACGAGACCCTAGTCTGGTACGACGGCCAGAGCGCATCCACGCTAAAGCCGATGCTCGCGACGGCTGTCCCGAGCGCGACGAACGGTGGGATTTCATCTGACGGCCTCAACTACACGTTCAACCTCAGGCCAAACGTGAAGTTCCACGACGGTACGACGATGACCGCGGACGATGTCGTGTTCTCGCTCAAGAGGGTTCTGACGATGCACGACCCGAACGGCGCGTACTGGATGTTCGATGCGCCGGCGACGGATAACATGGTCAGCTACATCGGCAAGACCGTATATGACTGGGAGAACCAGTCGACGATGCCGACGCACCTGGTGAACTACCTGGAGGCCCTGTCTGGCGGCAAGTACCACGTGATAACTCAGGCGGACTACGCCGGAGCGGTGAACCTGGTAGTCGTGAGGAACAGCGCCACGCAGATCACGATACACCTGGCACACCCGTACGCAGGGTTCAACGCCATCTGCGCGTTCACGATGATGAGCCCGATAAGCATGGCCTATGTCCAGGCCCACGGGGACGCTTATATGCAGAACCATGAGGCGGGCACGGGTCCGTACATGCTGGTATCGTGGGAGGTCGGAGCGAAGATCCACCTGACGAAGTTCACCAGCTACTGGGGCACGCAGCCAGCACTGGCAGATGTGTACATAATCAAGTCGGACGATGTGAACACGAGGATGCTGATGCTGCAGGCCGGCGATGTCGACAACATCTACCTGCCCATCAAGTACCAGGACTCGTTCTTGAACAACGCGGCGTACATCGTAACGAAGGGGGACCCGAGCATAACGTTGACGTTCTTCGTGTTCAACTTCAACATCGATGCTGCGACGGCAAACTCGCAGTACGGCGGGACGGTCACGAACGACTTCTTCAAGGATGTGCACATGAGGCGCGCGTTCGCGTACATGTTCAACTACTCTCTGTATATTGCGAACGTGGCGATGAACAACGCGATCACGCCGAACGGCCCCATCCCGAAGGGGATGGACGGGTACAATGCCAGCACGCCGATGTTCGACACCAACCTGACCGCGGCCGCAAACGAGCTGAAGTTGACGCACAACCCGATCACTGGCACCTCGTGGTACGTGAGCGGGTTCACGATCCCGCTGTTCTACAACTCCGGGAACACGGCGAGGCAGACGGCCTGTGGCATAATCAAGTCGGCACTCGAATCGATACACGCGGCCGACCCGACAGGCTCTGGCGCGATGACGGCAACTGTCACTGGACTTGACTGGTCCTCGGCCTTCCTGCCCGATGTGCTGTACAACAGCCACTCGTTCGCGCCGATGTACTCGATCGGTTGGGCGCCCGACTACTACGACCCCGACGACTACGCGACCCCGATGCTCGACAGCGCCACCGGAACATATCCGATCTACTCCGGGTACAACAACACGACGATAGACCTGGCGGTGCGCGCTGCGGCGGTTGAGCAGAACTCGACCGTGAGGACGCAGATGTACATGGACATACAGACGATGGTCCACAACGATGTCCCGTACATATGGCTCACGCAGCCCAGCAACTTCAACGTCTTCAGGGCGTGGGTCAAGGGCACGGCCACGTACTACAACCCGATGTACTCGGATCTGTACTACCCCGCGTTCAGCAAGTAGTGCACGCCCAGGCGCAAACCCCTTTACGAAACCTCTTTCGATTCTTCATTTCCGCGGACTGGACGGCGGGAGCTAGCATGCGGAAAAACCGTCCATCGACCACAATACTGGATGATGGGGAAAACGAAATATAGTATATAACAGTTAGAGAGGAATCGGTGATACTGCCTGCAGCTGGGCACGTACATAATCCGACGGCTTCTGCTGCTCATCCCGGTCCTCATAGGCGTGTCCCTGCTTGCGTTCTTCATCACCAGGGCCGCGGGCGACCCGGTGTTCACCTATCTCCAGAACCCCTCGAAGGCGACGCCCGAGACCATACACCTGATGAGGCTGAAGTATCACCTGTATGACCCCGTGTACGTGCAGTACTTCTACTGGCTGAACGGGGTCCTGCACGGCGACCTCGGGTACACCAAAGCGAACGGGAACACGCTGGTGACGAGTAC
>JAJYIS010000143.1 GCA_021789945.1 Thermoplasmata archaeon
CGTGCAGTACACCCAGTACGCCTGTCCCGGGGTCAGCGTGAAGTCGGTTGGAGGGACTCCCTTGATGTACGTCGAGTAGGTCCCGCCTGCCGGGTTGTACTTCGCGACCATCGTGATCGCCACGCCGGTGTACCAGCCGGGTATCATGCTCGCCTTCCAGGTCGTGTTGTCCGTGTTGAGGGCTATGATCGCCCAGCCGGTTCCCGTCGGGAAGCTCAGGGACCTGGACATCGCCACGGACGAGTACATGCCGTACAGGTGCAGCGTCTCGACGCCGTTCGTGTGGATCCAGTAGCCAGTGCTCGCGGCTATCGCGAAGTCCATGAACGAAGGCGACGAGCCCACCACGAAGTTCTGCGTGTACGTTCCCGTGGCCGGGTTGAACCCGCTCACCAGGTCGCCGTTCGCCAGTCCGAGCGTGCTCGCCTTGTACCCGAAGCCGGTCGGAGGCACCGTCACCAGGTTCCATCCGGCAGCCAGGTTCAGCGTGAAGTCCGTGCTGACATACGCCCAGTTGCCGACCGAGACATTGTGGCCCACATAGCCGGTCAGGTCGTCCACGTATACCCTGTAGAAGAACGTGCCGTCCACAGGATACGCGAAGTGCGCTGGGTTGCCGACGACGATGTTGCCGGCGCCGAAGTCCCACGTGTATCTCAGCGTGTCACCGTCTGCGTCCGTCGCGCTCGCCGTGTAGGTGCCGTCGTACACCATCGTCACCCTTACTACGGGTAGCGCACTCGGTACGGGCGCCACGTTCCCGATGATGATGTTCATCGGGAGCGGGGGCGATGTCGGCGGGATGGCCGTGTAGTTGTCCGTCACTGTGAGGTACGCAGTGAACGTCCCAGGCATGGTGTAATAGTAGCTCACGCTCAGGTTCAACGGGATGGTCGGGCTGGAATAGCCGCTGACATACGCCAGGTTGCCGTCACCGAAGTCGAACGTGTACCACAGGATATCGCTGTCGTTGTCCGTCGCCGATCCCGTGAAGGTCACCCATTGGCCTATCTGCGCGTTCTGAGTGCTCACCGTGAACGCGCGCAGCCATGGCGCCGTGTTCGTTCCCGAGACCAGCACGTTGTTCGACCCGCTCACATTGTGCCCGGGCAGGCCCGTCAGATCGTCCGCCCACACCGTCAGCGTGTACGTTGACTTGATCGAATAGGAGTGCGTGGCAGATGCGGTCGTCGTCACGGTGGTACTCCCGTCGCCCCAGATCCAGGTGTATCTATGGCTATCCCTCGTATCTGGATCGTACGACGTGATGGTGAAGTTCGTCGGGGTCTTCCAGACCACGTGTGGATACGCAGGCACTATGCAAGTCGGCGCGGTGTTGTTGTACACCGGTATCAGGTGCGTCATGACCACGGGCCTCGCACCAGTACCAATGTGGCCATCGTCGACTGACAATGTCACGGTATACGATGACAGCCCCTCTGTGAACTGGTGCGTCACGTTCTGGCCGAGCGCAGTGTGCCCGTCGCCGAAGTTCCAGGAGAAGGACATCGGATCCCCGTTGGAGTCGAGTGCCGTGCCGTTCAGGTGCACCGATGTGCCCGAGTCGGGATTGCTGGGCCAATCGGTGAAGTCGACGTTCGTCGGAGCGAAGTTGCTCAGGTCTACGACAGTCACCTGGGTCTGGGACACGACGGTGAAGTTGTCGGCCGTTCCGGACTCCCGCACTGCCAGCCAGGCAGTGAAGATGCCGTCGCGAGCGTAGGTGTGGCCGGCGTTGGCTCCCGTGGTGTACGTCATCCAGTCCGACTTGCTCCCGTCGCCCCAGAACCATCTGTAGAGCATCGCGTCGTTGTCCGTGGCCGAGCCGGTGAAGGATATGCTCGTGTTGACCTGGCCCGAATAGCTAGGCTGCATGCTGGTGATCGCAGGCGCGGGGTTCTCTCCCTGGGCCGCGTCCGGGGAGATGCGCATGTACAGCCACGGAAGGTCCTGGTCGGGCCTCAAGAGGCTGTGCTGCGTCCAGTTCCCCCAGTTCGTCCAGTGTTCTGGGCCACCGCTCGTCGCAGCGTACAGGTCCGCTCTGTACGCGACGGGATCGCATCCGCTGTAGATGTAGGCCAGCGACTGCATGTCAGCGAGGGTCTCGTACCTGGTGGCGAAATCGGCCTGGAACAGGGACTGGTTGTAGAGGTTGTCGAAGGTCGCATTGGACCAGTAGCAGTCGCTCCAAGTGCCGATGGCCCCCGTCGTGAGGACCTCCATGATGTCCAGCGAGGCCTCGGACAGGACCGTGAACCACCAGTCCCAGAGCCACACGTCGTAGTCGGCGGCCGCCCACGCGCCGTTCATGAAGCTCATGCTCTTCTGGTCGTAGAGCGTCTTGAGGTCGATCCCGGCGGACCACGACCAGTTCGCTATCATTTGGGCCCCGGTGTTCCAGAGGGACTCGTCGAGCCCGTCATAGAGCGTGTAGTACCTGAACCTCAGAGGGTCCGTGCCGCCGACCTTGCAGAGCGGCGTCGCGTTCGGGTTCTTCACCCCGCTCATGTCGTACTGCCAGCCAGCCTGGTTGAGCATCGTCCTCGCGCCCGCGGGATCGAAGACGATGGCCGTCTCCCCGGGCCGGCTGCCGTAGTCGTAGTGGAACCTGTTGTTCGGACCGATCAGAGAATCGGCCGGCGCTCCCAATCCGTCCAGGAACACGGACACCCAGTTCTGCTTGTCGATGCACATCATCATGGCGGTCTTCACGACCGGGTCGAGCAGCAACTGGTTGCTGCTGCCGGACTTGAAGGTCCCGCCGAGGGCTGCGCGCTGGGCATTGCTCATCTGGTTCATGTTGAACTCGTACACCGCGTTCGTGATGGGGCCCCACTGGGACACACCAGTTATCTTAGGTATCGTGTTGAGGTACTGGATCGAGGTCGGGAAGCCGTCGATGTCGATCGCACCGGTGGTCAGGTCGGCCAACGCGGTGTCCACGTTGGTCTCCGTCTTGTAGATCAACTTCGACGGGTGGACCTGCCATCCGCGCTCCTCGGTCGCGTACCAGCTCGGGCTCCTGTCGAGCTCCGCGCTGCCGGCCGATGGCAGGCCGTTCAGGGCATAGTACCAGGGTCCAGAGCCGACGCAAGGAGGTATTCCGGCCTTGATATCATAGTTCGGCCAGGTCAGCTTCTGACCCGACCAGATGTACTCCGGCAGGATGGGGATGGTCGTGAGCCCGGCGAACATTGGCGCAAAGGGTGCGGTAGTCCTCATGTAGAACTCGTAGTTGCCGACCGCCCACATGTCCGAGATGACGTACTTTCCGTCAATGATGGGGAAGTAGGACTGCAGGTTGTTGCTGTTGTTCTGGACCAGGTAGTACGTGAATATTATGTCATACGCGGTAAGCGGATGGATTGCTGCGGGGTCCAGGCGATTGTAGAACTTGGCGTAGGTCGTGATCTTGAAGTGATACAATGTGCCGTCGGGAGAGATGTCCCACCAGGTCGCAAGGTCGCCGACCGGGTTGTTGTTGACGTCGTACAGA
>JAJYIS010000037.1 GCA_021789945.1 Thermoplasmata archaeon
AGGGCAACAACAGGCTGGACATCTACTCTGGATATGAGTGGCCCTACACCGACCTCGGGACGAAGATGAAGCTCTCGGTGCTGCCGGACGGTGACATCTACCTCGAGATCGGACACCTGGGCGAGGGGTATGAGATCCTGATGACGAGGTGGCTGAACGAGACCAGGCTGTGCAACCACGAACCTTGGTTCGAAGACATGTCCGTGAACGCGAAGTACTACTCAGACTGGGCGGATGTCAACTTCGATGCCGTGAGCCAGTACAGCCTCAGGGCGGTCAAGGCCAACGAGAGCGACACCAACGAGCCGGCATGGGCCTGGGACCCTCTGTTGATTGACTACATACCGAGCTGGTCCGCAGGATACCACCCATCCACCTTCGATCCATGGGCATACGAGACCTACCAGAGCTGGAACGCCGGGGACCCCTCCTTCCGCCAGGAGGTCCAGTACGACTCCGGGGTGTCCTACTTCAACCTGACCAGCGAGCAGAAGTTCACGATCGAGCTTCCGAGGGGCAGCGACATCCTCGGGTTCTACGCCCAGCCCATGCCGGCCGATTCGATAACGAGGATAATCACGACTGGCGCGAGGTTCCACCCGGACCCTAGGTATGACAAGTACCCGCTTGGCTCGGACGACAACTACAACTACAGCGCCTACTGGCCGATCATGATGAACGGCAGCATGAGCCTGGGCTGGTACGGCAACTGGACCGGGGCGCCCTATCTCGACCAGATGTACGACCCGATCTCGAACACGATCACGATGGTGGGCCCGATGAGCTTCGACAACTCCCACCACACCAACGGCGCTCTCTACGCGGGCGCCCCGTGGATCGAGTTCAACGTCACGCCTGCCCAGTACGTCTCGCCGATCGCTGTCGCGGCCGCGAACCCCAATCCGGCATTCGCTGGAGACATGGTCGAGCTGAACGGGACTTGGTCCGTCGCGCGAGGCGGGGCGATCTCCGACTTCAACTGGACGTTCACGTACGACGGGACGCCTCAGGAGATCCACGGACAGGTCGCGCAGTTCATGTTCCTCACGCCAGGGACCTATGACATCACGTTGAACTGCACGGACGCCAACGGGAACAGCAACACGACCACGATCGTTCTGGTAGTCAACGCGGCCATACCCGAGTTCGGAGCCACGGCACCAGTGATCATCGGATTCGTCGGGATGTTCATGGCGGCGAGTTGGCTGAGGAGAGCCAAGGGCAGGCCCCCCTCGCCGACAGTACGCTCATGAGCCGATGCGCCTGGGCGAGGTCACGGCGGCCTGGCCTGGGCGCGCAAACCCTTTAGAATCCTCAAATCCCGGTACCAGTTGTTCCCGGGCCGACCGCGTGCGCAGTGCAGTGATGCAGTCCACGTCAGAATCCAAAAGACTTCCGATCGGGACTAGTGCTTGAGCCAGCCGTTTGTCTCGACATGCAGGACGAGCTTCCGTCCGCAGTGGTCACAAGTCCTGGCTATCTTGAAGTTCTCCGCTCCACAGACCGGGCACCTCATCGTTTCTCTCCGAGCACACTAGCTGCCAGTGGTGCTTATGAGGCTTGTTCCGACATTATCACTCAGTGCAAGTATCGTCCGAAGACGACATCTGGCCAAGGCCAATCCGATAGCCAGATACGCTGGCCAGGTGCCGGAGGACAGCGCAGCTCGACTAGCCAGATGTCCCGAATTCACGAGCCAGCATACGCAAATCCTTAAATATCACGCATAGCCATACACATCTGGACCATGCCTGGACGGCATGGCCAGAAGCACCCGGAGGGATGAAGGATGGCAATGGAGCCGATAAGTGTCGACAAGGCCATGGAGATCGCGAAGAAGAAGGGAATAAAGCCTGGCCGCGTGAAGGGGACCAACGGCGTTCAGTTCACGAAGGGCAAGAACTCGCGCCTCGAGATCATCGACTGGGACGAGTTCAAGACCACGCTCTCGAAGAGGAGACTGGCGGTCTACGAGAGCGGCGGCTGGATGAAGATAATGAAGAAGTGAGCTGCGAGCTCACTCTTCCCAAACCCTGTGGAAACTCCATAGCAAACCCCTTGGTCGGTTTTTCATTCTCCTCTCGGCTGAGCGCGGGAGCTCTTCCCCGCCGCCGACGGGGCGCTCAAGGCCTAGGCGTGAACCCCACGGCTGAAATCGCGCTGGCCGAAGGGAAGAGGTCCTGGAAGGTGCGGAGGTAGAGCAGTTCCTCCTTCGTCCGGATGCGCCCTTTCGGCAGCCGCTTCCTCTCTTTCTCGAACTCCTGGTCCGATATCTGCTTCTCCGCGAACCCGACCAGCGATGTGATCGAGCCGGCACCCTCGCTGAACCTCATCTTCCTCCTCCAAACGACCCTCTCAGGGAGAAGATGCTCGAACGCCTTCCTCATCGCGAGCTTCGATTCGGCGATGGTTCTGCCGATGAGCTCCTTCCTCGGGAGCCCGAGCCCGAAGTCGATGATCTCCGCGCTCATGATAGGCATCCGGCCATCCAACGAGGCAGAGGAGGTCATGCGGTCTACCCTCTGGAACCCCGTGGAGTGGCCGGAAATGAGGAGATCGGCCCTCGCCTTCCTCAGGGCAGCGTCTCCCTTGACCTCCCTGAGGAAGTCATATCCCGCGAACACTTCGTCACCTCCCTCCCCGCACAGCGTCACCCTGCTCGTGTCGTCGAGCAGGTGCGCGGCCATGTAGTTCGGGATGCAGCTCCTGACGAGCGGATAGTCGAAGCTCTCGGCATGGTAGATCGCCTTCCTGAGCGTCTTCAGCATGTCCCCCTCGTCGTAGACCAGCTCGGCATGGGTCGTGCCAAGGTGGTCGGAGACCAGCCGCGCCATCTTCAGGTCCTCGCTGTCCTCGGTGCCGACGCATGCGGTCCTGAGGTCGGACGACAGGCGCGAGGCCGCCGCCGCGACGACGCTGCTATCGATCCCGCCGCTCAGCAGCACATTGAACCTGTTGCGCTCGCCTCCGCACGCAACGACGCTTCTCACCAGGAGCTCCCTGAACCTGTCCGGGACCTTCTTCGGGAGGTCGCCGTGGCTCCACTCGACCTCCCGGTGCTGGACCTTCTTGAACCCCTCGCCCTGGACGAACAGGTGCCCCGGAGGGAAAGGGACGAACTCCTTGCCTCCGACTATCTGCGACTTCATCTCGGAGGAGTATGAGCCTGAGCGCTTCGACCCGGAGATGTAGAGAGGCTTCATTCCGTACTCGTCCCTGGCGAGGATCGTCCTCCCTTGGTCGACGATGGCGACCGCGAATGCGCCGTCGATGTAGCCGAACATCCTCGTGCCGATGGCGGCGTACATGGCCAACATCAGCTCCTGGTCGGACGCACCAGGGTCGACCTTCGGCGCGATGGTCCTTCGCAGGAAATCTCGATTGAATATGTACGAGTCCGATGCTGCGAACAGCCCTCCGTCCTGGGCGACCGCCGGCCTCCGGGCCCCAAGCTCCCCAGTATGGGCCCTTGCGGCTAACACCGCCCTGTCATCGCTGAGGACCTCCGTCCGGCCAGAGCCTCTGTGGCCCAGCCGCGCGATCATCCTCTTCACGAGAGGCTCGTCCGCCTCTCCGAACATACCAGATATGCCTTCCATATTCGATCACCTCAACCATTACGGCTCCGCGAGGTCCAGGTCTTCCTCGCTGACGCCAAGATCGCGGATCCTCTGCCTCTCGCTGATCGGCTTTCCGGTGCTGGGGTCCACGGGGACGCATGCGCCGTTCACTACCGATGTCACAATCCTGCCTCTTGCGACCTTGCTACCGACGAGGTCCGAGGCGTCGAGGAGGCCCTCCCTCACCGCCCTCGCCAGCATCTCAGGCGAGGTGAGAGGGTCGGCCTGGCTGTGCCTCTTCAGGCGCTTGACAGCATCCAGTAGGAACCGGGCCTCGCTTATGAGCTCGGCTTTCCGAACCACAACGACCGGATCGGACTCCGGGTTCACTGTCCCAAGCAGTGCCTTGCCGATGGCACCCCGAGCGATCTCGCAGCTCTCGATCACATCCTCGGGCCTGGCCGCATGGTCGGCCTCGCTGAAGCCGACCACGTGCACGATGTGCGGCCTCAAGGCCATGGCCGAGTAGACAGATGACGCCAGCTGGCCCTTGGCGATGTTGGCGGACGGCGAGAACGACTGGAGTCCGGACCTGACCATCCTGATGACCCTGAAGTTCCCGTCCTTGAGGGATTCGACGAGCTCGGCCTTTGCAAGCATCTTCGCGAGGTCCATCGCGGGCGAGACGCCTCTTGGAGTGTCAAACATGAACTGGCATACATAGTTCTTCACGCCGAGCGACTTCGCGTTGTACGCCGCGATGTATGCGGTCGCGAGCTCGACGACATCGCCGGACCTGCGCATGGCCCATTGATGGGACTCGTTCACCTCGACGGGGATGCCATGGTCCGCGTACCACCTCATGGCCGCCTGGTTCTCGGTTACAGCGTCTTCGAGCGAGCGCTTTGACCGCCCGTCGAGCTCGCTGTACCACATGAGCGGTACCGCGCCCCAGGCTATGTCAATCGTCTCGTTCAGCATCTCTGCCCATCTCTCCAAGTCGTTCGTACCACTGTAGCATCTGAGGAGCGGGCGGTTGCCTCTCCTGGTGGCCTCGTAGATCGACCTCAGATGTTCGGGCTTCCGGAGGGGCACGCCCCCTGCGCCGTCGAGGCGGGCGTCCATGTCGTCCGGCCGGAAGAATGACTCCTGGGCATTCTGGTCGGGTGCGAGCGAGAGTATGTCCACCTGGCTGCTCTCCGCGATCCTCTTGGCGCCCTCGATGGTATCCTCGAGAGATGGAAGGCCGAAATGGTGCCTGATCAGCGGGATCGGCATCGACATCTCTATCCTAGAGACGAGGTCCCTCGGCCGAACATCGACATTGCTGCTTGATGACACGGGGCGAAGTGCCGCGGCCACGGCGCCCTCGGGCTCGGTGCCGTCAAAGCATGCCTCGAACAGCCCTATCTGGCGCGCGAGAGCGACCACTGGAGGCGTTCCGCCGAAGAAGTACTTCCGTCTGGCCATGACTGCGTCCTCCTTGACCGCAGCCTTCAGGTCTGCGAGAACCGCCTGAGCGTTCTCCGGGCTGAGCCTGTAACTCAAGGCGACCAGGTCAGGATCGTGCTCATGGACCGCCTTCGTCAGCTGCTTGATCGGCACTGCCGGACCCAGGAAGACTGTGTCGTTCCCGAGCTTGCGCGCGATGTCCAGGAAGGAGAGGATGCCCGAGACATGGACGCAGTTCCCCAAGGCCGCACCGAGGATCTTCATCAGGACAGCCCCCGCACGAACAGCATTCTGATGTCCTTGACCGACATCCCCTTGAGGCCCAGACTCTCAACGGTCCTGCCCTCGGCCGTGAAGTCCCTCGAGTGTATCGCGGAAGCGAGATGCACGAGGGAGCTGAGGGTCGGCGTGGGCACCCCGAGCATCCTGCCAAGGGAGATCATAGGGACGAGGCTCATGGGCACGTCCTCAAGTATGTACCTGTGGGTGAGCGTCGAGGGGGCGCGCACGCCCTTGTACCCTGGGGTGCTCTGGATGGCGTCGTAGAGCGTGCGACCGGCGGAGGAATAGGCCAGATAAAGCCACTCGCGGGCGGTGTGCAGATGTACTCCCAAGGCAGTTCCTAGCGCGACCCTCTCGGAATCCGCGGCCTCCAGGATCCTGGCCGTCGAGGGCGAGACCCCCTCGAGATAGTATTCGAAGTCCCCATGCGTGGACTCGATCCGTGAGGCGTTCAGGAGCGTCAGGGTCGGATGGAAGATGGCCCCGATGTTGTCCAAACTCGTCTCCAGCACGTTGGTGCCTGCCACGAACTCCGGGAACGCCTTCCTGACCGCATTTAGGACCATTGGGGTCTTGTGTGACGGAATTGCGGCAAGAGGCACCGAGTTCTTGATCTGCATGATGCGGGCGCGCGACGGATCGGTGTGCCTCGAAACGTAGATGAAGGTCTGTGTCTCCGCGACCGTCGGCAGATGTGCCTTCTCCTCTTTGAGCGTGCGGAGGAACTCGAGTGCCCCGAAGGTCCTGCCCGGGTTGAGAACGACTATCTGGTCCCTCTTGATGTACCTCGCGCATTCCTTCGCGACGAACCGGTGGCCGACTGCTGGCACAACGACCATTATGACATCGGCCCCGTCGATGGCGTCCTCCATGCTGCTCGTGGCGAGGTCCACGCTCCCGAAGCCCTCAATCACGCCTTCGAGGTCAATCCCACCACGGTCGGAGATGTTCTCGATCCTCTCTGGTGACCGGTTCCAGAGGCGAGTCCTGAACCCCATGTATGCCAGGTGGCCTGCCATCGCGAGCCCTCCATGGCCGGCCCCGAGGACGGCGAAGGTTGGTTTCCTCTCGGATTTTCTTCTTGCCATCAAACCCACGCACCCAGACAACATCGAGGGGGCGGTGCGATACCGATGCGCCCTGTGACTATCTGTGAATAATGATGAATAACTATTAAGTATTTGCGCGCGATTATCACAACCGCCGCGGAGCCGGAGAGAATCGAGGTCGCGGCAGGGTGAGAGAACGGAACCAAGTGCGAGGCAGACCGTCAAGTGGGTAATCATGTCCGATCGGAGGCTTGTCACGCTCAGGTGCTTCACACACGGGCGCTATCTCGGGGCCACGGGCATCGCCCAGGAGACCGCTAGGTCCATACAGAACGTCGGGACAGCGCTGAAGGAGCTTGAGGAGAAGGGCATCGTATCGCAGATGGAGCCAGGAAGGCGCACCTGGAAGAAGTACTCCCTTACGCCCGTAGGAAAGAGCGTTCTCGAGATGGTGGAGCGCGAGCTCAGCGCAGGCATGTTCGAGAGGATGGCAGACGAGCTGTCCTTCAGATATGTGAGGGATGCGTACAGAACGATCGTCACGAAACCGATTACGATCTCGAAGAACATGGGTCTGCACGAGGTCGTCGACAGGGTGCTTGCGGATCCCCGAACGAGAAGTGCCTACGTTCTGGACGAGAAGGGCAGGCTCGTCGGGATGATCGGCCTCAGCCAAATGCTCCATGCGGTCCACGGCTCGCTCGCCCTCTTCGAAAAGGGCCGACAGCAAGCCCCCGTCTCCAAGCGAGTACGGCTGCCCTTCTCGGTCGAGGAGTACATGGTGAAGCCTGTCACTGTCTGCGAGGACGACCGACTGCTAGGGGCGCTCGACAAGATGATGAAGCACGGCCTCGAGGACCTCCCCGTGGTGGACGAGGACAACTCTCTCGTCGGGGAGCTGAACGGCTTTGAGATTCTGCTGCTCGGGAGCGAGGTAATCAGGCGGCAGAGACGGTCATGAGCCCTGTTCCCCTCACGGGCGTGCCTAGCCTTTCAGCCTGAACCCGCACTTCGAGCAGAAGCTGACGCCTTCGCCTAAGGATTGACCGCATCTGGGGCAGTTCCTGACGACCCAATCGTCTGGAGGCGGTGGCAGGTCCTCCTCCGGCTGCTTGCTGACCTGCTGCAGCATTGCGGGGGTCGCCTGCGGGCCGATCTGGGTCCTCCGCACGCTTGACGGCACGGGAAGATCCTTGCCGAATCCAATCGGCATCGTCATCGGCAGCGGCTTCCTCAGAAGCGCGCCATTCACGGAGATGGCGCTCTTCGTGTCAGGGACGAAGGCTACGCCTGCGGGCGCGCCCTCGGTCATGAGATCATTGAGGCCTCCCGACCGCGGGAACGTTACCGGACCGAGCGCCCAGCCTCTTCCGAGGCTTTTCTTCACGGCCACGCCCCTGACCTCGTGTATGTTCCCCGAGCTGATGGTCTTCTGCACGGCGGCTGCGCCCTTCCGGTACCGGACGGCGAAGGAAATCGAGCCCACAGCGAACATCAGAGGTACTACGACCACGATGGCGTCATTGGCGTAGTTTATCATGATGGCGGTGGCGATGCCCACGATGGCCATCGCGACCGCGTTGTACCTCGCAGGCCTCAGCGATTTCAGCGCGGCGGCGCTCTCCGCCGGGCTGATAGGCCTCACGTAGAGGGAATAGTCCGGGGTCTGCGCCACCCCAGCTGCAACTGCTGCCATCTGGATCAGCTCCTCCCCCACGGATAGCTGTTGCAGCGCGGGCAGAACCAGGAGCCGGGATCAGACCCGTCGGTCCTGAAGTAGTGCGGCACGAGGGCCACATCGCCGTGTATGGGACACCTCGGGGGTTCCTGAGAGGTCTTGGCGAGGTAGTCCTTGGGCGGCAGGGGCCTGCCGCCAGATGGCGGCGAAGGATAGTGCAGGCCTATGCCTCCGACAGGGGTGCCCGCCTCGGGCGGCCCCGGAGGCGACATCGGGCCCGTCTCGCCCTGGACGGAAGGCTGGAGGCCGGGAGGAGACTGGACGGAGCGAGCGATCGGGGTGATCGGCGCCTTCACGGGAGTCGAAACGACCACGAGCACGACGATCGAGACGACGATCACAGCCGCGGACACGATTGGAGCGATGTCAGAGAGCGACCCCGTCCCGAAGGCCAGGCCCGACTTCTGGATGCTCCAGGTCCCAGACTCCATGCCGACCTTGGACCAGGTGCCTGACCCCGTCCCGTCGAGATGGATGACCCCGACATAGGTGTACGCCATGTTGCCGGCCGCGAGTATGCATCCACCGAGCCATCGGGCGTTCCCGTTCGAATCGACGGTCCCCGTGAAAGTGTACCACCAGGCGGAAGTGTCTCCGCCGGAGCTAGTCCCAGGCGGGATGCCTGGCGGGTTGTAGAGGCTGTCCACAAAGACATTGGATATCTGGCCATTCGAGATCACGAGGAAGGCGTACTCCGTGTGGCTCTGTCCTGCATAGGTTGTCGTGATGTCATAGGTCCCGTCGTAGGACGACGCCTTGACGGATATGCTCATCATCGCAGTCGACAAGGCCAAGGCCCACATCATGACCGTAGATAGGGCAAACAAGCGTGTCATTCGCGTTCTCATTTGTGTCACCGATTTCCGAATGGGCTTCGACGAAGGCGGAGCCGGAAGAGGAGGCTGGCCCCGTGCGCTAGTACGGGAATCCCAAGTATGCCTATATAACCCAAGTTCTTGGATTATCAGTACTGATTCCGAGGCTGCGGGGCCTCAACTGTGAGCTTAAGCAGGCCCCGAATTGACGGAAAAGACGGGCCTACAGGCTGCGACATCGTAGATGGCACTTCTCCCCACGGCGGATGGACGATGACACTTGAGATCCTGAACCTCTGGTATCGGATTGCGGACCTCTGACCCTACATGCCTTCCATCCGGCAGAGTTATTAACATCGTGACCATAATCCTCGCCTGCTCCGGATGCAGGGATAGCCAAGCCTGGTCAACGGCGCTAGATTCAGGGTCTAGTCGCGCAGGCGTCCGCCGGTTCAAATCCGGCTCCCTGCACACATCGATTCTGGCTCAATGGTGACATCAAATTGACCCTGACACCCGGTCAGAGCGAACAACTTCGCAGGCGAGAATCATTCGCAGGGAGCCGACTAACGATCTTTCGCGCGTCCTTCTCCGGCCCTTCGGATGTGCATCTCCTCTGTCAGCAGCCAGGTCTTCCCGCCGTCGCGAGTCTCCTCGGAGCGCCATCGGAAGGAATCCCGAGTGATTTCGGAGAATATCCACTTCTCGGGGTGACCCTCGACCGTCCTCCCTTCGAGGACGATCTCGTCGCCGACCTTCCGCGCTATGAAGGTCTTCACCAGCCCCTTGAAAGGGGAAATCCAGGTGCTCCGCCACGCGTCTATCTTCGAGTCATAGAAACGGACGGTCGTCCCATATAGCGTGACCTTCTGAGAGCCCTCCTGGCAGCCCATCCAGACATCCTGGATGGCGGTTCCGCCGAGGATCCATCCGAAATGCACCTCTCCTCTCATCTTGACCAAGGTGCCGTCTGGTTGCCTGTACCACGCCTGGACGATGTCCCAGTCACCCACGAACTGGCCGAAGAGCATCATCTTCTCCCCCGTGCTCGGGTCAGGACCCGTTGCGCCAAGACCTTTGATGGACCAGGTACCTGTCATCTTCGAATCGTCGGCCATTCGATTTCACGACCTGCTGGACTTCTGGTTGGATGTCATGCTTGGCGGAGAAGATAAGATTTCTCATATGCCATCGGAACCGGCAAGGCATGGATCCCGAATTGCCGATGAGGCAAAAGCGATAAGCGCGGTTGCCAATCTGACGACCCTGAGGGGTTCGCTTGGACGAGGAAGGGTTCCGCAAGTTCATCAGAAGTGGCAAGACATCGTCGAGATCGAG
The DNA here is from genome assembly GCA_021789945.1 of Thermoplasmata archaeon. Taxonomy (GTDB): domain Archaea; phylum Thermoplasmatota; class Thermoplasmata; order UBA10834; family UBA10834; genus COMBO-56-21. Next base: position 10,235 of record JAJYIS010000037.1, read on the forward strand.
AGGCCCGAGCGCGAGCACCGTCCAGTCCTATATCAGCGCGGTCAAGGAGTTCGAGGGGTTCCTCTCAAGGAGCAGAAAGGGCAAGAAGCTCGCTGATGCAGACGGGAGCGACGCAGACAGATTCGTCAGACACCTGATGGATGAGAAAAGGGTGAATCACGACCGCCTGATGGGACTGTTCCGATACGCCAAGTTCACGAGGAACGACGATGTCTATGTCTCGATCCTGACAACCCTTTTCTTGGACCAGCTGACATCGTTGTGCGGTAGCTTTGCCGAGGCGTACGGTAGGGAGATGCAGGACGATGTCCTGGGTGGATTCGAGCCGCCCCCGATAGGGACGCCCGCGAGGAGTATGCCAAGGGCGACCAACGATTTCATGAGAAGGCTGGAATCAGGAATAGGCGAGAAGGAGACCAGGGATTTCCTGCTGGAGCACTGCCCCGATGTCAGCCCACAGGAGCGCTACTCGGACGAGAGAGCCCTGTACCTGGCCTCGAAGGACATCGACGACTATCTTCGCAGGCAGAGAGCGAAGTTCATCGAGGAGCTCGAGGAGTACGAAAGAGACGGCACGCTATACTACAACCAGAGGATAGACCGCGAGGTCATCGACTTCGTGCGGGACAACCCGGGGATAGGTGCGGGAGTGAGAAGGGGGAACCTGATCTATCACACGAAGATACCGTACATGGCAATCGAGTATCTCCGGGACAAAGACCCGAAGATGAAGAGGTATCACTACTGCCACTGTCCGTTGGCCCGAGAGTCGATCCTGTCGGGAGAGGCCATCTCCAGGAACCTGTGCCACTGCAGCGCTGGCTACTGCAAACGACCCTACGAGATAGCCTTTGGGACGCGTCTGAGAGCAGATGTGAAGAAGTCCGTCCTCTGGGGGGATCCGATCTGTCAGTTCGCCATCGAGATCCCAGAGGAGCTTGTCCCCGGAAAGCGATAGGCAGCGGGCCAGCATGACCGTCGCGCGATCGAATCGACGGCCATTCCACCATCCGCTCCTTGAAGAAAAGACCTTAGGCGCACATTTCCATCTACGAAGGCGTGTCCGACTCACAGCGCCGCGTGCTGAACTTGTCTCTGCAGGACATCGTCGAAGCGCGAGAGAGGCTGAAGGGTCTCGTCGTCAGGACGCCTCTGGTCCCGCTCAACCTCGAGGACAGCCCGGCAGAGATATATCTGAAGCTCGAGAACCTGCAGCCGACAGGCTCGTTCAAGGTCAGGGGAGCGGGCAATGCGATCGAGCTCCTCTCGCCTGAGCAGATGTCTAGGGGCGTGTACACCTGCAGCGGCGGGAACATGGCCCAGGCCCTGGCATGGCATGCGCACAGGCATGACATCCCCTGCACCGCAATCGTCCCGGACACTGCCGCGGAGACGAAGATCGCGGGAATCCGGAGATATGGTGCGGACATCATCCAGCTGCCGTTCGAGGATGTGTGGAAGGTCGCCACGGACCACGTCTACCCACCGCTCAGGGACCGCACCTTCGTCCACCCGTTCAGCAACGCTCACATGATCGCTGGAAACGGCACGCTAGGCCTGGAGATACTTGAGGACCTCGCCGAGGTGGACTCCGTGATTGTGCCTTTCGGAGGAGGAGGCCTGTTCGCGGGGATCGCCATCGCGATCAAGGCTCACAAGCCCCAGGTGAGGATGTACGGGTGTGAGCCGGACACCGCGTGCACCTTCGCGGCCTCTCTCTCGGCAGGATCGCCCGTGCATGTTAAAAGGACTCCGAGCTTCCTTGAGGGGACCGGAGAGAGCGATGTCCTCCCTGAGATATGGGACCTCGCGAAGCCTCTCGCGACTGGCTCCTTGGTCGTGAGTCTAGCTGAGGTGGCCTCCGCCGTGCGAATCCTCTTCGAACGGCATCGAGTAGTCGCAGAAGGCTCGGGTGCCAGCTCCCTCGCCGCTGCCCTTAAGGGAGGATATGGCGGGGGACCTGTCGTGTGCGTGATGTCGGGAGGCAACATCGACCCCTCGACGCTCAAGAAGATCCTGGACGGTGGCGTCCCATAGTCAGGGCAGGACCAGTGCTGGACACGGACCTGACCAGCTAAGCGCGCGCGCCAGTTGAAACGCCCGTTTAGGATATCATGGTCTTCATGTCGTCTTCGTCGCGGCCGAGCCCAGCGAGCATCACCAGCTGAGTTCTGCCCTCTTGACGAGCATGCACTTGACGGAATCGTCCACCACCAGCACGAAGAACGCATAGTAGGCTACTATGAACAGGATGTCAGCAAGAGGAATCGGTGTCAGGCCAGGAATGCCAAGGGTGCACAAGAGTGTGACCAGCAGCACGTCCAGTGCCACCGCCCCCAGCAGGACCTTGCTCGGGGAGGAACTCCAGAACCGCCCTCTCTCCCTCACCATGAAGAGCACGAGCATCCCCGAGAAGAAGAGCATCGCGAAGCCGAAGGTGTTGAGCGCGCTGATGTCCGAGCCCAGGTCGAGGTACCTCAGCCCAAGGTAGAGAAGCAGGAAGTGCTCGGCGACCGTCAGCACGCCGAGGATGACGGCCACGCGCACAAGTCCTGAGATCTTCCAGGTCTCCGGCCGTTTGGAGGGACGCACCCTGTCGGTCGACAGGGATATTGTGACGAAGTCGTTGACGAACAGCAGGAGCACGATCTGAAAGGCGCCAACGACAATATCGCCCGTGAGTATGAACGCGAGGGAGGCGAATACCACCACCTCGAAGGTCTTGACGATCTTGTTCACGATCCAGACGATCACGCGCTCGTAGATCATCCTCCCCGTCGAGACGAGGTCCACGATGTGCGTCAGCCCTTCATCTGTCAGAACCGCGCTGGCCGCGCTCTTGGCCACATCCGTCGCGTTGCTGACCGCGATCCCCACCTCGGCCTGCTTCAGCGCTGGAGCGTCGTTCACGCCGTCGCCCGTCATGCCGACGACGTGGCCTTTCGATTGAAGCTCCTTCACGATGACGTACTTGTCCTCGGGGAAGATTTCCGCGAAGCCGGACGAGCTTTCCGAGAGCTCAGCAGCCTTTTCGGGGTCCTTCTCGGAGAGCGCCTTCAGGTCCGTGGCCCTCACGATTCCCGCATCAAGTCCTATACTGGCGGCCATCTCCTCGGCGACGGGAGCTGCGTCGCCCGTTAGCATCTTGACGGATATTCCCAGATCGCGGAGCTCCTTGACGAGGGCAGGAGATTCTTTTCTGGGCGGGTCCCAGAGGGCGACCAGCCCCACGACCCTCGGTACCGCCCTTCCCTCGGCCACCGCCACCGCCAGGACCCTGTAGCCGCTTACGGCGAGCTTCTGCGTGTCCTCCTCGATCTCCGCACACTCCTTTCCCCCAAGCTCGCACACGTCGGTTATCGTGTTGACGGCGCCTTTGATGCATCTGATGCTCCGCACGCCATCGTCCGCCACGGCCTCCGTCCGTTTCGTGGCGGGGCTGAACGGCATGAACTCCTTCTGGCGGAAACTGCTGAAGAGGGAATGGCGCGCGCTGGAAGCCTTCAGGAACGCCAGGTCGATAGGGTCCTGGTTCGCAACATTTGAGGCCAGGGCCCCCAGGACAACGACGTCCTCCTCCGAGAATCCCGCCATTGGAACGACCTTGGTGATCTCCAGGCTGTTCATCGTTATGGTCCCAGTCTTGTCGACGCAGAGCGTGTCCATTGTCGCCGCGTCCTCGACCGCGCTCAACCTCGTGATGAGAACGCCTTTCTTGGCCAGCTCGACCGACCCCAATGCCATGCTCACCACGAACATGGTCGGCAAGGCCACTGGGATCGCGGACACCAGCAGGACCAGCGCGAGCGGCAACAAGTCGATCGCGTTCATGCCCCTGAGCATGGATGCGATGAAGGTGGCAGCTAGAAGGGTGCCGACCATCAGAAGCAGCCATTTCACCACTGACGAGGTGATCCCCTCGAGTTGGAATCTCGGCTTCGCGAGCTGTACGAGCTCGGTTGTCTTTCCGAAGTACGTCGCCCGCCCTGTCGAGAGGACCAACGCGGTCGATTCGCCGACTCTCACGACGGATCCCGAGTACAGGGTCTCTCCCGGCCCCTTGGTCACCGGCAACGACTCGCCAGTGAGACTCGACTGGTCGACCTCCAGCTGCCCCGAGCCGACCTTCAGGTCCGCAGGAACGAAATCCCCAGCCCGCAGCCGCAGGACGTCCCCCGGGACGAGGTCCCTGGCGGGGACTATCTTCCATTCGCCATCTCGCAGAACCCGAGCGTTCACCTTCAGCTTGGAGCGGAGCGCGCGGACCGCGCTCGCCGCCTGAGCCTCCTGGATAGATCCCAGCACGGCGTTGAATGCGAGGAGGGCCGTGATGATGTAGACCTCCAGGTACTTGCCTAGGAGGATTGACACGAGAATCGTCAGCTCAAGCATCCATGGAGTGACACCCCAGAACTTGCGCGCGAGACTCAACAGATGTCGGGGCTTTTCCTCAGGGACCTCGTTGAATCCAAACCGCATTCGCAGCTGCTCGACCTCGTTCGATGTGAGCCCGTGATCAAGGTCTGCGGGAGCAACACCTGTACGCTGAGAAGCCTGCGGCGTCCCATCGGATGTCATTTCCAGACCCTTGCCGTGAGATGGGCTTCTCTTTGAAAAACCTATGGTCGTACCCGAGGAATGGATTATCCGTCGTGGGTTCTCGGCCGAATGGTGTTGGCACATACTAAAGTCGGGGTGTCGCGCCGAGATTCGGTACGCAGGCTTTATGATGAGTTAGTCATTGGCGTGGCGTTGAACAATCCGGAAGGAAGCTATTCGCGTGACGTGAGACTGCTCCTCGTCCTAAGAGGGCTGCGTGGGTTCGGCTATGGAATAGTGAACACCGCGATGGGACTTTACCTGCACAGCATCGGGTTCAGCCTCCTGCAGGTCGGGCTCGTAGTCACGATGGCTGGAGTGGCAAGCGCAGTGCTCATCATCGCAGCCGGTACGCTCGCCGACAGGCTCGGCGCGAAGCGGCCCTTCCTCGTCCTTTCGTCAGGCCTTTCTATCGCCTTCGGCCTGGTATTCGCCCTGACCACCTCGTATCCTCTGCTCATCGCGGGCGCCGCTCTCGGCGGCGCTGGAAGAGCCGGAGGGGGCGTTCCCGGAGGAGGGCCCTTCGGGCCGGTGCAGCAGGCGATGCTTGCTGACAAGTCGTCGCCCGCCAGGAGGAACACGGTGTTCAGCCTCAATGCGCTCATCGGAACGATCTTCTTCAGCTTGGGCGCTGTTACGGCCGGACTCCCGGATGTGCTCGCCTCCGTCGGGTACGACAAGCTCCTCGTCTACAAGCTCACGTTCCTTCTGTTCGCAGCGATCAGCGCGGTGATGGTCATCCTGTCGCTGATGGTGACTGAGGAGAGGAAGACCGTGAGCGCTCCCAAGAAGGAGTCGGCACCGAAGAGCGACGGGAAGCTAATCGCCAAGTTCACGATGACCGCGACGCTGAACGGCTTCGCGCTCGGCCTGATCCCTCTCCCGCTCATCACGCTCTGGTTCAGCATGCAGTACTCCGTCTCCGACGCGCTCATCTCCGCCATGATCGGCTTCTCGCTGTTCATCAGCGCCTTCCCCTACCTGGTCGCCCCGTACCTTGCCCGTCGCTTGGGCGCGGTGAGGATGATCGTGCTCACGCGCGCGTTCGGCGTGGCTCTGCTCATGATCCTACCGCTGATGCCGGTCTTTCTGCTCGCCTCGGCGGTGTACATCGTCCGGGGGGTGCTCTCGAGCATCGGAATGCCCATCAGGCAATCTTACATGATGGGAGTGGTCGGCGAGGAGAGGAGGGCCACGGCGGTCGGCATCAGCAGCGGTGTTGGCTGGGGGATCCCGTACGCCCTTTCACCGGTGTTATCTGGATACACGATGCAGGAGATATCCCTCGACCTGCCGATCTACGTGTCCGCCCTCCTGCAGTTCGCGAACACGGCTGTATACTACGCGTTCTTCCGTTCGCTTCGCCCGCCCGAGGAGAGTTCCGCGCGGTCGCCGGACCATTTCGAGCTCGGCAACAGCTAGCACCTGATGTCTCACCGCGACCGGTCCACAAGAGACCGGCTATGCGGACCAGAAGGGACATTGGCAAGGCAACGCGCCAGGCGATTGCGGGCCCCAATTGGTGCTTCTATCGCCTGTCGAAGACCAAGAACAATAGCCGAGAGGCAGGATTCAGTCATGACAGGATCGGGACGACTCACCCGAGAAGGGACATCGTCTCCCTCGCGAACGCGCGCGCTCTGTCAAGCCGGGCCTGATCTGGCTGGCCGAAGCTGTTATCCCTCCTCGCCTGAGACCTCATCTCCTTGTTGAAGGATATCTTCATGAACAGCTTCACGCCCTTGGCCAGCTGACCCTGGTAGTCCGAGGTCCCCACGATTTCCGCTCCCGCGGCCGCCTGCTCGAACTTGGCCATCCATCCTGCGACGTCGGGCTCGTTCTCGGGCGCGGCGTGAGTCACGAAGAGCGCGACCTTCCTGCCGTCCGAGCAGAGCCTGCCAAGAATCTCCCTGGTCTTCTTGTCGGGCCCGTACCCATGCGTCGGGAACCCGAGGAACGCGAGATCGTATCCTCCGAGATCCTGCACATCCTTAATCGGCCGTATCTCCTTCTCCGCGGAGATCTCCCCGTAGATGGCATCGGCGATCTTCTTCGTGTTCCCAGTCGAAGACATGTATGCGACAAGGACTTTCGTCACACAACCCCCAGATCG
>JAJYIS010000144.1 GCA_021789945.1 Thermoplasmata archaeon
AAGAGCGGGGGAGGCACCGGGTTCAGCTTCTCCAGGCTGCGGCCCGCCAACGACTCGGTCAGGAGCACCGCGGGCGTCTCCAGCGGCCCGATCTCGTTCATGGAGGTCTTCAACGCCGCGACCGAGACCATCAAGCAGGGCGGGACGAGGCGCGGGGCGAACATGGGCATTCTCAGGGTCGACCACCCCGACATCCTCGAGTTCATCACGTGCAAGAAGGACAGCACCAAGCTGACCAACTTCAACATCTCGGTCGCGCTGACGGACAAGTTCATGAAAGCCCTCGAGAAGGACGAGGAGTATGACCTCGTCAGCCCGCGCTCGAAGGAGCCCGTGAAGCAGTTCAAGGCGAGGACCGTCTTCGACCTCATCGTCAACATGGCGTGGAGGAACGGCGAGCCAGGGATCATATTCCTGGACAGGATAAACAGGGACAACCCGACCCCGAAGGCCGGCGAGATCGAGAGCACGAACCCGTGCGGCGAGCAGCCGCTCCTGCCCTACGAATCCTGCAACCTCGGCTCGATCAACCTCGCCAAGATGCTCACCTTCAAGGATGGGCGCCCGGCCGTTGACTGGGGCAAGTTCGGGGAGACGGTGCGCTGGTCCGTGAGGTTCCTGGACAACGTCATAGACATGAACAGGTACCCGCTCCCGCAGATCGAGCAGATGACCAGGGCGAACAGGAAGGTCGGGCTCGGGGTGATGGGGTTCGCGGACATGCTCCTTCGGCTCGGGATATCGTATGACACCGAGGACGCCCTCAAGCTCGGCTCGGAGATAATGAGGTTCCTGAACGACGAGGCGCACAAGGCCTCGGTCGACCTGGCCGAGGAGAGGGGAAGCTTCCCGAACTTCCCCGAGAGCACGCTGGCCAAGCGGTTCCACAAGCTCAGGAACGCCACGGTGACGACCATCGCCCCGACGGGCACGATCAGCATCATATCGGGGGTGTCGAGCGGGATAGAGCCGATATTCGCCGTGGCGTATGTGCGCAACGTGATGGACAAGGACATACTTCCGGAGGTCAACCCGATGTTCGCCGAGTTCGCCCGCGAGCGCGGGTTCTACACGGACGACCTCATGAAAGAGATCGCGGTCAAGGGCTCGCTCAAGGACGTCAAGCCGGTGCCGGAGGACATCAGGCGGCTGTTCGTGACCGCGCTGGACATATCTCCGGAATGGCACATCAGGATGCAGGCCGCGTTCCAGGACAACACGGACAACGCGGTCTCGAAGACCGTCAACTTCCCGAAGGAGGCGACCCAGAAGGACGTAGAGACGGTGTACATCCTCGCGTACAGGCTCGGGTGCAAGGGCGTGACCGTCTACAGGTATGGCAGCCGCGAGGACCAGGTCCTGAGCGTGGGAGGCGATGTGGCCAAGAAGGAGCCCGGGGCCGAGGAGGCCGCTGAGGAGGAGGCCGCGAGGCTCCCGAGGGCGAGGCCCTACGTGACCCGCGGGAGCACCCAGCGGATCGAGACCGGATGCGGCCACCTGTACGTGACTATCAACGAGGACGAGAGAGGCCTCTGCGAGGTCTTCACGCAGATGGGCAAGTCGGGCGGGTGCACGGCGTCCCAGGCCGAGGCCGTGGGGAGGCTGATCTCGCTCGCGCTCAGGTCGGGCATCGAGCCTGAGGCAATCGTCAAGCAGCTCAAGGGCATCAGATGCCCGTCGCCGCTCTGGCAGCCAGGGGGCATGGTCCTGTCGTGCAGCGACGCCGTCGCGAAGGCCCTCGAACGGTCCGTCAACGACAGGAGCGCGGCGGCAGCGGCTCCGGCGCTGGGCGCGCAGGCCGAGCAGGACGCGCCCGTGAAGCAGAACTATGCGGACAAGGGCGACGTCTGTCCCGAATGCCCGGAGTGCGGGAGCATGGTCGAGTACGTCGAGGGATGCGTGGTCTGCCGCACCTGCGGGTACTCCAAGTGCTGGTGATGGGACAAAAAGAGGGAGAGTTCCGACCACAGGCCCCCAGGGATGCGGGGCCGTGGCGGATTTTCATTATCCTTTTGGGAAGTATCTTGAGCGCGGACAGCCGTCAAGGCAGCCGCCAAGGGAGGGATTGGATGAAGGTATTGGCGATAAACGGGAGCCCGCGCAAGAACGGGAATACGCAGCTGCTGATCGACGCCGCCTCGGAGGTGCTCGAAGACGCGGGAATCGAGGTGGGATCGGTCCGGGTCACGGACTTCGACATCAGGCCGTGCACCGCGTGCGATCGATGCTCCAAGAATCCCTGGGACTGCCCCATCAAGGACGACGCCGTCGATGTCCTCAGGATGATGTCCGCGGCCGACGGGATGCTCATTGGGTCTCCCGTGTACTGCGGGGGCGTCACCGCACAGCTGAAGGCGCTCCTCGACCGGTCTATAATCCCGTACCAACGGGCCGAGTTCAAGGACAAGGTCGGAGGCGCCCTGGTGGTCGGAGGCGCGAGGAACGGTGGCCAGGAGCTGGCCCTGACCCAGATAAACACTTACTTCCTGATGATGGACATGGTCGTCGCGAGCGCTGAGAACGGGTTCTACGGCGCGATGGCCACCGGGAACGACAAGGGCGATGTCGCGGACGACGAGGAGGGCATGGACAAGGCGAGGGGTCTGGGCAGACGCGTCGCGCACCTCCTGAAGCGCCAGGCCGTCCCTCGAGCGCCGTAGCCTACATGCATCGCCAAGCGACCTGACTCGCCGCCCGATCTAGAGCCCGTGTCCGGGAGGATGTCGTTCCGAACGAGCGCCGAGATAGATGCGGGGACGGCGATTGAGCATACCGCGGTCCGGCAGCTCAGGGATAGGACATCCGGCCCGCCACTCGTTAAGAAGATATACCTGCCTATGCCAATTACCAGGAGCGCCGTGAATGCGGAAAGGGACAAGAGGATGACATCCAAGCAACTCGCGAGCGGGCTGAAACCCGGAGACAAGGTCGACTCGTACTTCTCCGTGAGCTACAAGAAGCCCGTCTCGGAGTACAAGTACGGATGGATGTTCGAGTTCCGGGTGGCCGACAGGTCAGGACAGATCACCGCGAAGTACTGGGGCGGGCAGAGCAAGGAGCTCGTGACGAAGGTCCACGACTCTTTCGACCGCGAGAGCATAGTGAGGATCAAGGCCGAGGCAACGGACTACAAGGGCGTGGTGGAGATATCCGTGAGCGAGAAGAACGGCGGGAGCGTGAGCGTGGTCCACGAGCCCGACTACGACCTCAACGAGCTCATCCGGTCGTACGAGAACATCCCGGAGATGAAGAAGCGCCTGCTCGCGCTCAAGGACAGCGTCAAGGAGCCGCACCTTAAGGCGCTCCTGGACAGCTTCTTCGACGACGCCGGGTTCATGGCGGGATTCGCGGCCGCGCCCGCATCGATACAGCTCCACTC
>JAJYIS010000038.1 GCA_021789945.1 Thermoplasmata archaeon
TAAACGCCAGCCTGAACCTGCTGCAGACAGCCATCTCCAAGGGATTGGAGGTGGCAGGGGGTCTACGGTTCGACCCCGGCGCGTTCCAGCATGACGTGATGATGACCCTCTACGAGCCAGCGATGGCCGCACGGTCGGAGCCGAATGGAGCGAGTCACGAGTCGGCGGTGACCTGAATGTCACCACCCGATCACTTGACAGAACCTCGAGACGTTATCATTGTTGAGGGAGAGTGCCCAGCTGGCGCTCCTCAGGCTCACTCATCGTTGCCAGGCTCCTTGTCCTCGGCGTCCTCGGACCCCTCATCGTCCTCGGGCGAGCCGTCGCCGTTGGCGTCGCCGTTCGGGGGCGGGCAGCTCGTCAGGGTCCTCCCGGCCTCGACCACCCGCTCCTCCTCGCGCACGCCGACGAGCCTCGCGACCGCGGCTATCTTGTCTCCCTCCTTCAGGCGCATCACCCGGACGCCCATCGTCGCGCGGCCCTGGAGGCTGATCCCCTGGACCGGCATCCTGATGACCATGCCCTTGACGCTCGTGACGATCAGCTCGTCCTCGTCGCTCACCTTCATGACGCTGATGACATAGCCGTTCCTGCCGCCGGTCTTGATCGTGATGACGCCCTTCCCGCCGCGCCTGATCTTCCGGTAGTCCTCCACGAGCGACCTCTTCCCGAAGCCCATCTCGGTGACGCTCAGCAGCTGGTCCTTCGGGCCCACGATGGCCATGCTGACGACCTCGTCGCCCGGCTGGAGCCTGACGCCCCTGACGCCGTACGTGCCCCTCCCGATCGGCCTCGCGTCCGTCTCCAGGAACCTCGCGGCGAGCCCCTTCCTGGTGGCCAGCACGATCTCCTTGGTGCCGTCCGTGAGCGCGGTGTCGACGAGCTCGTCGCCCTCGTCGAGCTTGATCGCGATGATGCCGCTCTGGCGGATGTGGGAGTACGCGGACAGCTTGGTCTTCTTGATCGTGCCCTTGCGCGTGGCGAACACCAGGTACGAGTCCTCGTCGAACAGCTTGACGGGGATGGTGTTCATTACCTTCTCGCCCTCCTCGAGGTGCTCCAGCAGGTTGACTATGGGCTTGCCCTTCGCGTGCCTGCCGCCCACGGGCACCTTGTACGCCTTGAGCCAGTATACCCGGCCCTTGTTCGTGAAGTACATGATGTAGTCGTGCGAGCTCGTGACGAACATGTCGACCACGTAGTCCTCCTCCTTGGTCTCCATGCCCATCAGGCCCACGCCTCCGCGCCTCTGCGACTCGTAGGTGTCGAGCGGGAGGCGCTTGATGTACCCCGTCTGGCTGATCGTGACGACCACGTCCTCGACGGGTATCAGGTCCTCGATGTCGAGGTCCACGGCGCCCGCCTCCACGGTCGTCCGCCTCGGGTCCCCGAACTGATCCTTGACCGCGAGCGCCTCCGACTTGATGATCCCCAGGATCTTCTTCTCGTCCTTCAGGATCGACTTCAGCTCCTCTATGAGCTTCGCGGTGGCCTGGGCCTCGTCCCTGACCGCCTGCATCTCCATTCCGGTCAGGCGCTGCAGCTGCATCTCGAGGATGGCCTTGGTCTGCTCCTCGGACAGGAGGTACTTCGCCATGAGCGAGGACTTCGCCTCGTCCCTCGTCTTCGCCTTCCTGATGATCTTGATGACGTCGTCCAGGTGGTCGAGGGCGGTCATCAGGCCCGCGAGGATGTGCGCGCGCTTCTCCGCCTCCTTGAGCCTGAACTCCGTGCGCCTCTTGACCACGTCGAACCTGTGGTCCTTGTAGTACTCGAGCATCTCCTTGAGCGAGAGGACCCTGGGCTGGTTGTTCACCAGCGCGAGGTTGTTTATCCCGAAGGTCGTCTGCAGCTGCGAGTGTGTGAAGAGCTGGTTCAGCACGACATCCTCGATCGCGTCGCGCTTCAGCTCGATGACTATCCTCATGCCCTCCTTGTCGGACTCGTCCCTGAGGTCCGAGATGCCCTCGACCCGCTTGTTCTTGACGAGCTCCGCGATCTCCTCGAGGAGCGAGGACTTGTTAACCATGTAGGGTATCTCGGTCACCACGACCGTCGCCTTGCCAGAGTCCTCGTCGTGCTCGATCGAGGTCCTGGCCCTGACCCTTATCCTCCCTCTCCCGGAGGCGTACGCCTCCACGATTCCCGCGGCGCCGTAGATGATGCCCCCGGTCGGGAAGTCCGGGCCCTTGACGATCTCCATCAGCTCCCTGAGCTCGACGTCCTTGCCGTCGATCTCACGGTCTATCAGCAGCACGAGCGCGTCGACTATCTCGCCCAGGTTGTGGGGCGGGATGTTCGTGGCCATGCCGACCGCGATGCCGGACGAGCCGTTCACCAGGAGGTTCGGGAGCTTCGCTGGCAGCACCAGGGGCTCCTTCAGCGAGCCGTCGAAGTTGTCCGTGAAGTCGACCGTATCCTGGTCGACATCCGCGAGCATCTCCATCGCGATCGGAGAGAGCCGGCACTCGGTGTACCTCATCGCCGCCGGGGAGTCGCCGTCGACGCTCCCGAAGTTGCCCTGGCCGTCCACGAGCGGGTAGCGCATCGAGAAGTCCTGGGCCATCCTGACCAGCGTGTCGTAGATGGCCATGTCGCCGTGCGGGTGGAACTTGCCGAGGACTTCTCCCACAACTCTCGCGGACTTCTTGGTCGCCTTGTTGTGCGAGAGGCCCATCTCGTTCATCGCGAACAGGATGCGCCTGTGGACCGGCTTGAGGCCGTCGCTCACGTCCGGCAGAGCGCGCCCGACGATGACGCTCATAGCGTAGTCGATGTACGACTTCTTCATCTCTGTCTCGATTGCGCGCTGGACGAGCTTGGCCGCGATCTTCGGCTGCTCCTGCTTCTCATCCATGGTGTCTGCCATCGAGGTTCACCTACACATCCAAGAACTCGACTTCCTTCGCGTGGTCCTCGATGAACATCCTTCTCGGCTCGACCGCGTCGCCCATGAGCACCGTGAACAGGTCGTCCGCGGCCTGGGCGTCCTCGATCATGACCTTCTTGAGGATCCTGCTGTTGGGGTCCATGGTCGTCATCCGGAGCTGGTCCGGGTTCATCTCCCCCAGGCCCTTGTACCTCTGAATGTCAGCGCCCTTGCCTAACTCCTCGAGGGTCTCGGAGAGCTCCTTGTCGGAGTACACGTACTTCTCGCCCTTGCCCTTCTTGACCTTGTACAGCGGGGGCTGGGCGATGTAGATGTAGCCCCGGTCGATCATCTCCCTCATGTTCCTGAAGAAGAAGGTCAGCAGGAGCGTGCGTATGTGCGCCCCGTCGACATCGGCATCGGTCATGATGCACACCCTGTGATACCTGGCCTTGGAGATGTCGAACTCTGAGTCGACGCTCGTCCCGAGCGCCGTTATCAGCGTCCTGATCTCCGCGTTCTTGAGCATCTTGTCCAGCCGGGCCTTCTCGACATTGAGTATCTTGCCCCTGAGCGGGAGGATGGCCTGGAAGGTCCTGTCCCTGGCCTGCTTGGCGCTCCCGCCTGCGGACTCGCCCTCGACCAGGAACAGCTCGCACTTGGCGGGGTCCTTCTCCGTGCAGTCCGCGAGCTTCCCCGGCAGGTTGCCTATGTCCAGGAGGCCCTTCCTCCGGGTCAGCTCCCTGGCCTTCCTCGCGGCCTCCCGTGCCTGGGCCGCCAGGAGCGCCTTGCCGATGCACGCCTGGGCGACCTTCGGGTTCTCCTCCAGGAACTCGAACAGCTTCTCGCTCACGGCCGACTCGACAATCCCCTTGACATCGCTGTTGCCCAGCTTGGTCTTGGTCTGGCCCTCGAACTGCGGCTCCGGGATCTTCACGCTCAGGACGGCCGTGAGGCCCTCCCGGACGTCCTCGCCGCTCAGCGAGTCCCCGTTGCCCTTCAGGAAGCCGTACTGCTTCGAGTAGTCGTTGATTGTCTTCGTCAGGGCGGACCTGAAGCCCACCAGGTGCGTCCCGCCCTCGGTCGTGTTGATGTTGTTCGCGAAGGCGTGTACGTTCTCCGCGTACGTGTCCGTGTACTGCATGCCGATCTCGATCGTGATGCCGTCCTTCTCGATGTTGATGTAGATCGGCTTCTCGTGGAGGCAGGTCTTGTTCCTGTTCATGAACTGAACGTACTCGACTATGCCCCCGTCGAACTTGTAGACGTTCGACTGGTTCGTCTTCGGCTCGGCTATGGAGACCTTGAGGCCTTTGTTCAGGAACGCGAGCTCCCTCATCCTCGCGGAGAGCGCCTCGTAGCTGAACTGGATGGTCTCGAATATCTGGGCGTCCGGCTTGAACCGGATGATCGTGCCCGTGCCCTGGGCCTCCCCGTCAACCTTGACGGGGCCAGCAGGTGCGCCTCTCTCATACCTCTGCACGTGGAACTTGCCCTTGTGCTTGACCCTCACATCGAGCCATTCCGAGAGGGCGTTCACCACGCTCAGGCCCACGCCGTGCAGGCCGCCGGAGACCTTGTAGCTCTTCCGGTCGAACTTCCCGCCGGAGTGGAGCTTCGTGAACACTAGCTCGAGCGCGTCCTGCTTGTACTTCTTGTGCATGCCGACGGGGATGCCGCGGCCGTCGTCCTCGACCGTCACGCTCCCGTCATCGTTCAGGGTGACGCTGACCGACGTGCAGACGCCCTGCATCGCCTCGTCGATGCTGTTATCGACCACCTCGTACACGAGGTGGTGAAGGCCGTAGAAGTCGGTGCTGCCGATGTACATGCTCGGCCGCTTCCGGACCCCTTCCAAGCCTTCGAGGACTTGGATCTTCTCTGCATCATAACTGCTGTCTTCCATGAGATTCCGACCCCTAGGACCCAGGCTCTTTCGACAGATTCTTCTCCGCGCATCCCATCCGATTGTCGGCGCTTTTTTTGGCTCTGGAAAACTCCTATGCCATAGCACCATATTAAGGCTTTGGGATTACCGTCTGGCTACCGCCGAACACCCCCCTTCGTTTCCACTGGGAGCCCCGCCGAATTTGCCTATGTTTTCTGAGCCCGGAAGTCGGCGTTTGCCGATTGGGCCCTGAGGGACGGATTTTGCTCCCCGGACTGACCTGCGCACGGCCGGTTTTTCGGGGAATATCATCGGCCGTCCCGGCCCATCTCTCGAAGGCGGCCGAGAGCCCTCGATACGAGGTGAATCAAAGACTTTATACGGCAGAGGCAATCTGTAGCGCCGTCAACTGGTTTCTATGTCCAGGAAGGTCAAGATTCCACTGGAAATCAAGGGGTTGTCCGAGGCGGAAGGGATAGAGCCCGGCCTATTGGCCAGGCTCGTCTCCTCGGGCAAGGTCGTCGTCCCATCCAACCCGAGGCACAGGAGCCTCAGGCCGTGCGCAATAGGCCAGGACATGAGGGTCAAGATAAACGCGAACATAGGCACATCGAAGGACCACATCGACGTCGAGGAGGAGCTGGAGAAGGCCAGGGTCGCGGTGAAGTACGGGGCGGACGCCATCATGGACCTCAGCACCGGCGGCAACATCAGGGAGATCCGCAGGATGATCGTCCGGGAGAGCCCTGTGCCAGTAGGCACCGTGCCAATCTACGAGGCCGTCTGCAGCAGGGCCAAGAAGGGCGGGCCAGGCGCGATGAAGGCAGATGACCTGTTCAAGGCGATCGAGGCGCACGCGAGGGACGGCGTCGATTTCATGACGGTACACTGCGGGGTGACGAAGCAGACCGCGTCGTCCCTGATGAAGCACAAGAGGGTGACAGGCGTGGTCTCCAGGGGAGGCGCGCTGCTGGTCGCCTGGATGCACGAGAACGGCCTCGAGAACCCGCTGTACAAGGACTTCGACTACCTCTTGGAGCTCGCAAAGGAGCATCAGTTCGCGCTCAGCCTGGGCGACGGCCTGAGGCCAGGGAGCATCGCGGACGCATCGGACGTGCCGCAGTTCCACGAGCTGCTCGTGCTGGGGAAGCTGGTCGAGCGCGCGAGGGAGGCCGGTGTGCAGGTCATGGTCGAAGGGCCTGGCCACGTGCCGATCAACCAGATAGAGGCGAACGTCAAGATAGAGAAGGCGCTTTGCGACGGCGCGCCGTTCTATGTCCTCGGACCGCTGGTGACCGATGTCGGGGCCGGGTACGACCACATCACGGGCGCAATCGGGGGCGCCATGGCCGCCTACTTCGGGGCGGATTTCCTATGCTACGTGACTCCGTCCGAGCACCTCTCCCTCCCGACGGTGGAGGATGTCAAGGAGGGCGTCATCGCGAGCAGGATAGCCGCGCACGCAGCGGACATCGCCCGGGGCAAAGGTGCTGCCTGGGACCGCGAGATGTCCGTCGCGAGGAAGTCGTTCAACTGGCCTCGGATGTACGAGCTCTCGATGGATCCGCAGAAGGCCAAGGAACGGAGGCAGAGCAGACGCTCCAAGAGCCCGGACGTGTGCTCGATGTGCGGGGATCTGTGCGCCATGAAGGTCGTCGACAGGATGACCCAGAAGTGACCCTTCCGGCACGGCTTGGGTGAGAATGGAGCCACTGGAGGGTATTGAACCCCCGGCCTGCGGTTTACGAAACCGCCGCTCTTTAGCGGCGCACGCGAGGTCGCGAACGCAACCGCTGAGCTACAGTGGCATATCGGCCGTCGAGAAGATGGTCTCCATAGTTAAGGCTTTTTGCGGGGCCCGACGCGAGGATTTCGTCATCCAGTCGCCTCCGGGTCCCGACAGACTATTTATGTGTTTGACGGCATTCATCTAACGGGGCACCCTCCATGGTAACCGACCTCCGAATCCCCGAAGGGATAATCGTCCGCACGGCGAAGGGAGGGCCGGATTCCCTCAAGGTGATCCTGGCGGACCTGAAGCAGTACGTTTTCACTGGCTACATCAGGGTGACGCTCGAGAAGGAGATCATGAGCTCGATAGGCTACCTCGTCATGGAGCAGGGCGCGCCCGTGATGGCCGTCTACGAGTTCGAGAAGTCCCGCCCCCGGGAGCTCAAGCGCATCTACACCGGGGAGAAGTCCCTGAGATTCATACTCGAGGACTCCCAGGACAAGGCCGCGAACATCGAGCTGCACAGCAGGGTGCCCTCCGAGGAGTTCGAGAGGCGATTCCCTGAATCGCGGGTCTCCGAGGGCCCCACGGCCGCGAAGGCGGAGGCCGAGCAGGCGCCCGAGCCCGCCGCGGAGGAGGCGCCCGACATCGGCTCCGGCAAGGAGATAATCGAGCTCTGGCGCAGGAAGGGGTTCAAGGTCGAGACGCTGGAGGAAGCGCTCAAGAGAGGGCCTGACGACCTCGCCAAGGAGCTCGCGCAGTTCGAGCAGGACGCCCAGAGGCTCAAGCAGTTCGAGATGGTGCTCAACAACTTCCCTGTCATGGGCCACGAGAGCGAGATCGAGGAGATCAGGGCGAAGCTGGACGACCGCTCGAGGATGGCGGAGATCGAGTCCGACGTCGAGTTCCTGCAGGAGAAGATCAAGCGGAAGATCCAGAAGCGCAAGGCCGAGGAGGAGTCCATCAAGCAGGAGATGGAGAAGAAGAAGCGCGAGGAGAAGACGGCGGACGTCTACGACCTCATACTGAAGTACCAGTCGGCCCCCGAGGGCCCCGTCGAGGAGAAGAAGTGCCCCAGGTGCGGAGGTCCGGTGGACGAGAACGGCGTATGCCCGAGATGCAGCGCCGAGGAGCCCCCCAGGCCGACCTTCATGAAGCCATTGCCGGAGGAGATGAGGTTCGACAACTTCGTCGTCGGGAGCAACACGAAGTTCCCGGTCGCGGCGGCGACCTCAGTCGCGAGCGCTCCGAGCAAGACCTACAACCCCCTGCTGATATTCGGGGGCTCCGGGCTCGGCAAGACGCACCTGCTCTCGGCCATAGGGCACCAGATACAGGACAAGAGCAGGAACGCGAAGGTGGCCTATGTCCCCTCGGACAAGTTCGTGGAGGCCATCGGACAGGCGACCGACGAGAGGACGCTCCGGGCCATCAGGGCGGACATGAAGGGGATCACGCTCCTCCTAGTGGACGACCTCCAGTTCCTCGCGGCCAGCGAGACCGCGCAGGTGGAGATGGCTAGGTTCATCGACGACCTCATCGACTCGAAGAAGCAGGTCGTGCTCGCGAGCGACCGGCTGCCGGCCCAGATCCCGGGGCTGAACGAGCGGCTCAAGTCGAGGATACTCATGGGATTGACCGTTGACCTCCAGCCGCCCGACCTCAAGACGCGCGTGGAGATCCTGAAGGTCAAGGCGAAGGAGAAGAAGCTTGTCCTGAGCGACGAGATCGTGAACTACATCGCCGAGCGGGTGACGACGAACGTCAGGGAGCTGGAGAGCACTATAGCGAAGATAGTCGCGTTCTCGTCCATCATGAAGCTCGAAGTCGACCTCAACCTCATCTCAGACATCCTGAAGCCCCTCGCGCCGGTCCAGGAGACGAGGAAGGAGATCATGAAGGAGGTCAAGGCGCTCCCAGGGCACTGCTATCTCGTGGAGGAGGAGCGGCCGACCTACAGCAACGTGCTCCTGGGCAGGAAGATGGACGAGGGGTTCAGGGGGCTCGTGATCACCAGGATGAACCCCAAGCGGATCAGGGACGAGTTCAAGGTCGAGCCGGAGATCCTGTGGCTCACGGACAAGGAGAGCTCTCAGGAGAAGACAGTCGCGCCCTCGCTCGAGATGATAGTCCACGTCATCCAGGAGTTCATGGCGGTCGAGGAGCCTGGGATCATCGTGCTCGACGGGATACAGTATCTCGTCAGCAACACGAACTTCGAGGCCGTGCTGAGGCTCGTCCGCAGCCTCGTGGACGAGATATCGGAATCGAACGACATACTCGCGATATCCCTCAGCCCTGACACGCTCAAGCCCCAGGAGCTGTCCATCCTGGAAAGGGAGCTTGAAGTGCTCAACCTCGCGTGACGGCGCCTGGCCTAGATCTTGCTTATGAGGTTCCGGAACTCGCGCATCTCCTTCAGGGCCTGGGCGTAGTCCCCGGCCTTCATCAGGTTCGTCGCGGACTTCAGGACCGTTATCATGGGCGTGATGTTCGCGCTCTTCATCTTCGCGTCCAGGAGCTGGTCCCTGGCCTTCCTCATCTCGTCGTTCATCCTCGGGGGGATGTCCTTGTACAGCCTGTCGTGCGCGGCCCTCGCGAGCATGTCGAACTTGTCGAAGTCCTTCACGTCGAGGGCCTTGGACGCGTCCACCATGAGGCCCCTGGCCTCCTTCGTGTCCACTATGAAGAACTCGGCGTCCCCGATGAGCTCCTTCATCGCCGTGAGCTTCTTCCTGGAATCGTTGTACCTTCCGGTGATCGGGAGCAGCTCGTTCTTGACCTTGTCGACATAGACGAACGCCGCCTCGGCGTCGCCGGACGAGCGAGCGCGCGCGATCTCATGGGTGTAAGCGGTGGCCCTGGATATGTCGCCGCCGAAGTCGCGGGCGACCTTGATCTCCTCGTTGAGGTCGTCGATCTCCTCGGAGAGCTGGGTGTCGATCTTGGACATCAGGACGATCTTGGATTTCTGGACGAGCTCGATGGCCTTCTCCAGCTGCCTCTCCCTGCCAGCGGCTGCGGCCTCGTCGATGAGCTCCTTGCTCTCGCCGATGTCCACCTCCTTCTCCCTCGCGAGCGCCAGGAGAGGCTTCATCTCGGCGACCATCCTGGCGAGCTCCTTCCCCTTGTCCTTGACCGGGGGCGCTTCCCTGGTCGGCGCCTTGATGACAGGACGCGCTTCAGGGGTCCTGGACGGTGCCGGAGCGGGAGCCTTGGCTACAGGTTGGGTGGCGGCCGGCGCAGGCTTGGCAGGCGCCGCAGGCTTCACAGGCGCTGGAGCCGGCTCCTCCTTCTTGCTCCTCTTGAACAGACCCAGGAAGCCCTTCTTCTCCTCCTCGACCTTCGGAGCCTCCTTGACCGGTCCCGGCTCCGAGACCTTGGGCGGGAGAGCGACTGGCGCCTCTATCTCCTTCTTCGGCGCGGGGGCGGGAGCCGGCTGTTCGGCCTGCTCGGGCTCGATGAATATCGCGCCGCACCCAGGGCAGGTCTTGGCGTCGACGCTGACCATCGCGTTGCAGTTCGGGCACTGGAACATGTCCGCGCCTTCTTCGGCGAAGAGGACGCCGCACTTCGGGCACGAAGATGCGGTCATCTCGACCGCCGTACCGCACTGCGGGCATTCGAAGTACTCGACCTCGGCGACCGCTTCCTTGGCAGGCTGGGCGGGCACTTCCTTGGCCTCCGGCGCCTTCACCAATGGCTCTGGCTCAGGCTTCCTCTCCGGTTTCGGCTTCTCGGGAGGCGCCGCTGCCGGCTGCCACTCCCTTGTCACCGGCGACGAACTCGCCTTTGCCTGCGCTGGCTTCTCAGGCACGAGCGGTTTTGAGAATATCTCCTCGATCCTGGCCTCGACCGACGGCTTTGGGGGCGGTGGCGCCGATGCTGCAGGGGCGGGCCTAGGAGCCTCGACGTCTATGTCAAATATCGACAGGTCGGTGCCGCAGAATCCGCACTTCTTCGAGCCAGGCTGGAGGGGAGAATCGCAGATCGGACACACCTTGTCCCCGCTAGAACTCGGCAATTGGGAAGGGCCTCCTTTCAGATGCTATGCGTGCGCTTTACGATATGCCTGGATAAATAGTTAATCGTTTTGATTTCCAGGAATGATAACGAATCGGGCGCGGGCGAAACTGTCCACGCTGGCATAAGGTCGAAACTTTTTTCCACAGAACAGCCGTTGCTCATGGTGGGGGAAAAGATGGACCTCAAGTCAGTCAAGATAGACATCCCTGAGAACGCGAACGTCATCATCGGTCAGACTCACTTCATCAAGAGCACGGAGGACCTGTACGAGGCCGTGGTGGGCACGGTCCCGCAGGCGAAGTTCGGGCTCGCGTTCTCCGAGGCTTCCGGCCCGTGCCTGATCAGGACCGAGGGCAACGATGAGAGGCTCAAGAAGCTGGCGGCCGAGAACGCGATGAGGATCGGCGCAGGACACATCTTCATCATCTACCTGGAGAACTCGTACCCGATCAACGTGCTGAACAGGATCAAGGACCTCCAGGAGGTCTGTACCATCTTCTGCGCGACCGCGAACCCCGTCGATGTCATCGTCGCGGAGAACGAGAGGGGCAGAGGCGTGCTCGGAGTCATCGACGGCGAGAGGCCGAAGGGGGTCGAGTCGGCGAAGGATGTCGAGGACAGGAAGGCGTTCCTGAGGAAGATCGGATACAAGAGATAGCCGGGCAGGGGACGAAGATTCTGATGAGATTCGAGCTCGAGATCGCTCCGCTTGACCTGGACCTCACGCTGGGATGCGGGCAGACCTTCAGGTGGAGGAGGGGGCCCGACGGCTCGTGGTCCGGTGTGCTTTCCGAGAGCCGCGTCCGACTCTTCAAGGACGGCACCGTGCTTGCTGCCGAGGCGACCCCTGGCGACAGTGACATCGCCATTCAGGTCGAGAAGTTCCTCAGGGCCAGGGACGACATCGCCCGCATACAGAAGGAGCTCAGGAGAGACCGCACGCTCGCGCCCGGGATGGCCCGCTTGAGAGGCCTCCGGATAGTCAAGCTGGACGAGTGGGAATGCCTCATCAGCTTCATCCTGGCGACATATGCGAACATACCGCGGATATCGAAGATGGTCGAATCGCTCGCGGCAGGGTATGGCAGGCGGATCTCCCCAGGGGCGTACACGTTCCCTGACAGGAGGCGGCTCGCGAAGGCCTCTGAGCGGGAGCTTGCGAAGCTGGGCCTGGGCTACAGGGCGAGGTACGTGCACGAAGCGTGTGCGACCGTCGATGACGAGGGGCTCGGGCGCCTCCTCCGGATGGGCTACGACGACCTCAGGGCGGGGCTCATCGAGCTCCCGGGGGTCGGGGACAAGGTCGCCGACTGCGTCTCCCTCTTCGGCTTCGGAAGGCTGGAGGCGTTCCCGATCGATGTCTGGATGGAGCGGGCGCTCTCGAGGCTGTACGGCCAGAAAGGGAGCTACTCGAAGCTCAGGCGCTTCGCCTCAGAACGGTTCGGGAGATACGCGGGATACGCCCAGGAGTATCTGTACCACAACGAGAGGTTGCGGGCCCAGGGCCAGGCCTGCCTGTTCCTAGAGCAGTGAGACCAGCGACGTGTCCATCAGCAGGAGCGCGCCCTCGATCACCGCGACCAACCCGACGATCACCATCACGGGCCTCCAGTCGAGGACCATCCTGGCGATGGTGAGTATGTCCTCGATGAAATGGAAGAGCATGTGGACGATTCCCCCGACGATGAAGAAGATGATCACGAGCCAGATCCACCGCTCCAGTCCCAGGACGCTCCCGGTTATGTATCCCGACGCGAAGTACACGGCGACGGCCCCGGCCGCGATGCCCGCCATCCCGGCCCAAGGCAGAGACTTCAAGGGCTTCAGGAAGAGCGTGGCCGCGAGAACGACCATCACGACCAGCGAGAACCATCCCACCGTGCCCTCAACGCCTGCGGAGAAAGCGATGACGCCCGTGAGTATCCCGAGCAGGAACGCCACGAAGGTCCCGAGCTCGTCCAGGTGGGAGTCGTCCCGCCTGCCGTACAGGGAGACCAGGATCGACAGGACCCCGCCGCCTATCAGCGCGGCTGCCGGCAACGGCTCATTCGCCAGGAGCGATAGGTCGACCACGGGCTTGGGAGGGACTTGCGGGTACTTTATGATTGGCCGGGCCTCATTCCTCTTTCATGCCTGGATGGGTCTTCTGGTAGAACTCCATGATCTCCCATTCCGACATCCTGCCCTCCTCGCGCTCGGAGATCGCGAGCCCGAGCCTGCGCGCATACGCCTGCACGATCTCCGCGCATTCCGGCTCTCCGACGAGGTCTGCGACCTCCAGCCTGCCGGCCCTGAGCCTCCCGTCGAACGAGCCGATCAGCTTCACGCCCTTGAATATCGCGTGTCTGCCTGTCTCCGGAAGCAGGTCCCTGTATCCGGCGCGCAGGTACAGGATCAGGTTGTCTTCCGGCGACAGGACCGCCACATCCGAGAACTCTGTCCTCCCGAGCTTCCCGAAGGCGTTCACGCTGGCCCAGTGCAGCGCCCCGGAGCCCCGATGTAGGTATCCCTTCACGAGCACGCCCTCGTCCTCGAGCCTGCGCAGGGTCTTCCGGATGTTCCTCATGGGTATCTCGTGCCCGAGCATCGACCCGAGAGACTCGGCCGTCATGACCCCGTAGTTCTCGAACATCCTCTGGACGATCCTGCTCCACGCGGTCTCCCGGGAGATCTTCCTGCGCTTGGTGGAGATGTACGACTGCACCCCTGACAGATAGACCCTCGATGCGGAGTACAGCTCCTTCAGAGCGTCGAGCGTGTTCTCGCGGCCCAGCGGGGAGAGCTCCAGCAGCCGCTCCCTCTTGACCGGCTGCTGGTCCGTCACGATCCTCATGATGAGCTTCGCGTCCGAGCCCAGGTCCGAGTTCCTGGCGGCCTTGTACAGGCTCGCCTCCTCCGCGGTGCAGTAGCCCACCCTGTCGGGGACGAGATGCCCGCGGACGAGCTCGCCCTTGAGCCAGAGCTTGTGGAGGGAGTCGAGCTTCTTCACCCGGATCATGGCCTCCGCCGACGTCTTGAGGCCGCCGTACGCCTCGATCGCGGCCGGCACGTTCGGCAGCCTCGACCCCACCTCGAGGTTCTGGCAGGAGAAGACCACCTTGAGGATCTCCTCGAGGTCGAAGCATGGCGTCACCAGCCTCCCCTTCACGAGCATGCCGTTGGCCTCCGCGAATCCGCGGCTCGTGAACTCGGCCTTGACGGGATCCGAGAGGTCCGCGACATCGGTGCCCGACACGCTCCTCACTCTCAGGATCTCGACCCCCATGCCGCCGTAGAACTCCATCATGTGGTCGAACGAGACGACCAGCTGGCCGAGGAGCTCCGGCCGCTCGAGCTGTATCTCCCTTATCTCGACCGAGCCTGCGAGGAGCCACTTCTCGATCATCCCGACGATCATGCCCCGCTGGACGACGGGGAAGAACCAGCCCTCGCCGAACCTCGAGGTGATCTCGGTCCATTTGTCGCTGAGGAAGGAGTCGTAGAGCGAGAGTATGCGGATCGAGTCGTCTGCGGGGACCTCAAGCCCGAGCTTCGGCAGCTCGTCCGGGAAGAGGTACATCTGGGTCCTCTCGAGGCCGACGCTCACCATCGTCGCGCCTATCCTCTCGAGCAGCTTCCTGGCCTCCTCGGGCTCGATGTCCAGGTAAGACGCGGCCTGGAGCGCCGTGACCGGGCCCGAGCCCCTGACATACCTCGAAAGGACGCGCTCGTACGCGCCCTCGGACACGGGCTCGACTTCGCACAGAGTGTAGACGTTCCGCGAGCTCCAGGACTCGGCCTCGTCGTACATCCTCACGAGGTGCCCCTTCCTGTCGAGGCTGTCGAAGTGCTCTCGCATCGCATCCGGCGGGAACTTGGAGGCCTCGGCAATCTCGAGGAACGTCCCCGAGCCCATCTGATCGATTACGCGCGCGAGCTCGGCCTCGAACCTGTCCAAGGGCTCCCTGCGATAGACGCCCAGGTAGTAGGGGGCGTCCTCGCGGAGGACGTACCTGAGCCTTCCCCGGACGAACCTGCCGAGGAGGATCTCCCCTTTCTTGCGGAGCTCTCCGAACTCCGCCATGCCGAAGCGTTCCATCCTGTTGAACAGGTCGTAGATCATCCCCGCTTCCCCGAACTTCTCGAAGTACGAGCGGACGTCCTTGACCTTCTCGAACTGCTTCCTCTCGGCGTACCGCCTCACGGTCTCGCGGTCGAACACCGGCTGTCCTTCCGACTTGAGCCGGAGGTAGTCTATCACCGAGATGTACTGCTGCTGCTCCCCGACCACGAACCTGCCAGATACCAGGACCTCGCTCGCCGAGAGCTCGCGCGCGGCGGCCTCGGCCTCCTCCTCCGTGACCCCGACCTCGTATGCGAGGTCCTCGAGGGTTATCGGGGCGTGATGGGAGACATGCCTCGCGACCGCCTCTCTCAGGCAGTCGTCCCTGGGGCAGTCGCCGAAGTCCGCCCTCGAGTAGCAGAAGGAATCTCCCTTGAGGTCGGACCTGAAGATCTCGTTCGCGGACTCCAGCCTCCTGACGGACTCCCTGACGACCTCCTTCTCGAGGCCGAGCGCGGAGATGATGCCTGAGGTGTTCGACGGGGATGACTTCAGGTGCTCGAGCACGCGCGTGTCCTCAGGAGTGTGGGCGATCTTGCGGGAATGGAGGCACGCGAAGATCGGATAGTCCTGGGCGGCGACATAGACGTCCTCCCCTATCCAGACCGAGCGCACCTTGCCCTCCCTGAGCAGCTCTGCGGACCAGGTCCTGACCTTGTTGAACGGCTCGTCCGTATGGGCGAACACGCTCTCGCCCTTCTCCCTGAACAGGTTCATCGGGCCCACGAGCCTCAGAGCCTCCACGATTTCGTGCTTGGAGGTTATCCTGGGGAACTTCGCCTCGAAGTATGCCTCGACCTTGTCGGTGTCGAACTGGTACTCGACGATAGCCTCGTCGCCGAGCACGCGCGCGAGCACCTTCCGGTGGAGCTCCCGGAGGAGCATGCTCCGGTCCTCCATGAGCACGATGTCGGATACGCCCACCAGGATCACGTTGTGGGCGAACGGGGACGGCACGCCAGAGAACGGGATATACTCGATCCTGCGCGCGCCGCTCTCGATGCTCGCCAGGACCTCGCGCGCGTGCCCCAGGTCCATGACGTCCGTCAGGATCTCGTCGTAAGTCTCGACCATGACCGGGAAGTCCTTCAGCTCCCTGAGCGCGTCCAGGAGCCTGCTCGACCGCAGCTGCTGGCGCGCGACCGATAGCTCCTTGCCCTTGTAGTTCCTCAATATCATGAAGCTCCTGGTCGCCGTGTGCCTGAACCTCTGGTTGAACAGCTCGGAGTCCTTGATGGCCGCCCTGAGGAGGCGCTCGAGGTTTTCTGAGGTCACAAGGCCGGGGAGCTCCTGCAGATGGAAGCTCTTCGGGACCGTCAGCATGAAGCTGTCGTCGGTCACGGAGACGGTGATGTTGCACCTGAGCTTCTCGGAGAGCGAGGAGGCGTACGCCCTGCTGAGGGCGTCATTGACCCTCCGGCCGAACGGATAGTGGAAGATCGCGTTCTTGTTCCCGGACGCGTCGACATACCCTTCGATTACCAAGCGAGAGTCCGTGGGGATCTTCGCCACGGCCTCCTGCTCCTTGAAGTAGTTCACTATCGTCGTCGCGGAGCCCTCGTCGACATCGAACTCCTCCATGAGCCAGGAGACCACTGCAGGAAGCTTCTCTCCCTCCAGCCGCTGTTCCATCTCGCCCCTGAACTTCGCCACCAGGACGGACAGGTCGAAGCTCCTGGGAAGCATCTCTCCGCTCCACGAGGGCACAGTTGGCTTCCGGCCGCTCGCGCCCTTCACGAACACCTTCGTTCCCTTTGACTTGATGAACTCGTAGCTCCTGCCGCCCAGGACGAAGATATCGCCCTGGGCGAGCCGCTCCACGAACTTCTCCGACAGCGAGCCTATGAGCGAGCCGCGCTCGGAGAACACATCGTAGTCCGCCTCCTCGGGGATCGTGCCCTGGTTCAGGTAGTAGATCATCCTCGACCCGCGCTTCTTGCCGAACGCGCGCTCCTTCTCGTCGTACCAGAGCTTCGAGTAGATGCCCTCGAACTCGTCCTTCCCGCCCAGGTACCTCATGACGCTCTCGAACTGCCCCCTGGACAGGTCCTTGTAGCAGTATGACCGCTTGACCAGCTCGTAGGCGTCGTCGGCGTTCCACTTGCGCTCGATGGAGAGCCCGACAAGGCTCTGGGCGAGCACGTCCAGCGAGTTCATCGGGATAGTGAC
>JAJYIS010000145.1 GCA_021789945.1 Thermoplasmata archaeon
CCGATCTAACAACTCCTCTTCCGTCGACGACCACGGAAGGCGGAGAGTTGTCCGTGTTGTCCAAGCACTTCTTGTCTTGAACGTATATCTGAACCTCGTCATATGCCGCCGGCCAAGATCCGGCGTACTTCTTGGCGGCCACAAACCCCTCGTAGGCGTATATTGCCCACATATCGCTTCCAGACCCTGCCGGGACGATCGAACCTTTCGAATTGTCCAGATATTCACCATACGGCAGCACCCCTCCTGTGTCCATCCAGGAGCTCGTGTCATTGACTGCTCTGCTCCTGAAGGCACTCAGGTCATGTTGCGAAGGTTGAACCCTGGTCCAGTTGGCCGAGAGTACCCAGAGATAGCCGTTCATGTCCTTGCTGATGTAGGTGTTCTTGCCGCCCATGGGATTGGCGGAGGTCTTCAGTATGGAATCGCTCGCCGCCCATGAGATCGTGTGCGCGGCGGCGTCCACCACCCCGCTTTGCACGAGCACGTTGGTCGTCGCCAACGATACGTCGCCGACAGCGTACACCGTGCTCGTCGACGAATCGTACCATATCGAGGTCTCGTTCACGCCTGCAGTGCTGAATACGTTGCCGCTGAAGGTCCACGTTTGTCCGTCGTCCGCGCTATACTTGTACACCGTGTTCTTCCCGTCGAAGAAGAAGCTCCAGTAGTTGATGCCGTCGTAGAGCATCTTCCTCTGATAGGACATCGATGTGGCGTATGGGGATGCGGTGATGGGTTCCACAGTCCAGGTCAGAGTCGACGCGCTCATCGTCTGAGAGTTGAAGGTAGCGAAGTCGCCCTTGCCATTCCAAGAGGTTGTCTCCACAATGAAGTCTATGTTCTGGGAGCTTCCGAGACTCGCTGCGGTAACGCTGATCTCCATCCTCTGGTAGTCCTTGGCTGCATTGACCACATCGTTCATCTCAACCCAATTCCCAGAGATAGAGTAGTTGAATTCCTTCATTGAGGTGATCTTGCCGAAGAGGCCGTTGATCTCGATCAGCTGGTCGGCGCCAATCAGCTTCGAGTCGAGGGTGATTGGCTCGCCCGTCGAATTGGACCGGTCGCTGTCGACGTAGATCCTCATGATGTCTTCTCCGGTCTGCCTTACCGGTATGACCACTCCGCCACCCCCGGCCCCAGAAGGCCTCGCGACCTTGGCGGGGATGTATGCGCCGCTGCACATCTCGCCCTTGACGCTGACATAGAAGAACGAGTTTGCCGAGGTGCTGAGATTGCCTACTTCATTGATGTCCACGCTCGGGTCCGTGACGGGGATAGGGTCCGAATCCATCGAGAGTCTGCCCGCCCAGTCGGCGAACGCGCCGTCGATGGTGATGGCGGTCGGGGGAGCACCAACATACGCGTTGGCGCCCGAGCCGATGAGCTCGACGCAGGTGTACGATGAGACGATGCCTGATGCGAGCAGGACCACTGATATGAACTGGCCGCTGACCGCAGCCGATGTGTCCACGGCGATTGTCACCTCCTTGGTCTCGCTGTCGTTGAGCGAGAACCGCGGCACTTGGGTTGCCAAAGACGCATTGATCGTGCTGGGGTTGACCTGTTCGACGGTGCCGCTCCCGCTTTCTGAAGTGAATCTGAGGGTGAGCAGCCCGACCGAGCTCGACATAGGTGCCACGCCGCTGGACCCAATCGTGGCCGACGGGGCTTGGCTGACGACCAGGACGGAGCCTTTCAGGGGCGCTTCGTAGCTGACCGCTCCCCTGTCCATCCAGTCCTTCGACAGCATCATGAATCTTGCCGAGCTCCCCAAGGTGACGGGCATGGCCGCCCGGGCTTCGAGTCGGTCGCCCGCTCTAGAATGGACAAGAGAATCCAGAGAATCCCAGGCGTTCCAGTTGAGCCGATCGGACGATGATGGGAACTGGAACAGTGAAGATGATTCGACGGTGTCGTTCCACCCGGTCAGCTGTAGCATGTAGTCGGCGCCGATCGAACCCATGTCGTAACCCGTGGAATTCGAGCCGTCCGAGTCGACCATCAGGTAGAAGCTCTCTGGCTCGGCAGAGCTCATCATGTTCGTTTGAGTCCTGAAGTACAGGTACAGGTCCGACGTCTGCGTGGCGACCGACCATTCAGTGATGTTGGATGAGGGTGAAGCCGACGGGATTTCGATACCGTACATCGTTGCGCGATCCCAATCCGAGAACTTGCCATCTATGGCGAACTCGCCATTCTTGCTCGAGAATGACACGTACATGAATACTGGTATCACCAAGATGACTACGAGAAGCACCGCGAGGAATTGCCACCTGACCCTGTCACGCCCTGCTGAACCTCCCTTTGACCGTGACTCGGGGCCGCTTGGGATTCCGGTCCCGTTTACTGCGCCGCGCCCGTTGATTACGCCGACGCCGTTGATGGCGCCTCTGCGCGTTCCGTTGATCTCTCCTCTGTAAGTCCCGTTGACCGCTCCAAGGCCGTTGATGCGCGCGACGCCATTAGTGCGGCCGCGGTCGCTCTGCTTTGCACCGTAGTCGACGGTCGTGACCTTCTCTGGCTCAGGGCTCTCCTCTGTTTCCTCCGACTCAGCCTGTGGCGCGATCTCGGGTTGAGGAGGGGTGACCTCGGGGACCATGGTCTCCTCTGGCGTCTCCGGTCTCTCCTCGACTTCGGGCTTGGGCTTCATTCCCTCGAGACCTACGCAGACGGGGCAAATCTCCTTTCCATGCGGAATGACCGCACCGCAGGTCTCGCATGTCCTGGATTCGGGGGCTCCATCGAGCTCGGCTGCCGATTCCACAAGCGATTCTGGAAAGTTCAGTACCATCGGCCTGGCTTCCTTGGCGATATCACCAAGGACAGAGCCGCAGATCGGGCAGATCTTGCGCCGCTTCCCAACCGGTGCGGAACAGATCGGGCATCGGAGGCCGACCTTGCCGATTAAGACCAGACCGCACTTGGGGCACTTCGGTTCTGTACCGTCGAGGATCGCGTTGCACCTTGGACAGCTGTACCAACCCTCTCGGTCTCCTTCCTTTGTCGACTCCATCGCGACGCGGTCTGCTGTGAGGATTCCTCTTATCTTATCGATCGATTGGGCCCTGGCCTGGGCCGAGAGCTTGGAGAGGTCGGCGCCGCACTTTGAGCACCTCTGGGAATTGATGGGAATCAGTTCGCCGCAGAACGGGCAGTCGAGTTTGCCGGTCTTTCTGAACTCCCAGCCGCAGCGAGGACACTCATTCTCCTTGTCTCTCACCTTCATTCCGCACGCTGGACAGACAGGCATTTTTCTCAGCCGGGGAACCATTTCCTGAATGCGATTGTCAGACCGGTCTTGAAA
>JAJYIS010000146.1 GCA_021789945.1 Thermoplasmata archaeon
GCCCCTGCGCTCGTCGAGGACCGCAAGACCTGTCCTGAGTGCAAGGGCGACCTGAAGTTCATCGAGAAGTACAACGAGTACTACTGCCACTCCTGCAAGAAGTACCCCCTCAGGGGGAAGAAGGCGGCGCATGCCGAGAGGAAGGCCGATGGCTGTCCCAAGTGCGGCAAGCCCCTTTCGCACATCGCGAAGTATGACCGGGACTACTGCCACAGCTGCAAGGAGTACGCCCCGAAGAGTGCCAGCGGTTCCGGCCAAGAGAGGAAGATGTGCCCGTCGTGCAACTCGGCGATGAAGTATGTCTCCGAGTACAACGAGTGGTACTGCTACAAGTGCAAGAAGTACTCTCTGAGGCCATCCAAGCCAGTCCTACTGTTCTGATGCTGGCCAAGGCTGGCAGTCGGCAGACTGCGCTCGTCCAGGCAATCGCGTGGTTCAGGTCTTGCCCTGGTTCTTGGGCGGGACGTGCACGGGCGGTCTCCTGCGCCTGAGCAGGAGCACCGCTGCGAGCACCGCGGCCACGGCCACGATCGCCACTCCCCCGACCAGGAGCGCGCTGATGCCGGCCTCGGCCGAGACCGTGAACGACACGTTCACATCCTTGTGGTTCCCAGCGTTGTCGGTGACCCTGACCGTCACGTTGTGTCCCCCGTTCGAGAGGTCGGTGAGCGGCCACGATTCATTGGTGCTGACGCTGTTGAAGGTTCCGTGGTCGACCGACACCTGGACGTAGGCCACTCCGCTCCCCATGTCGGTCATCGTCCACTGGATCGTTACGGACGACTTCTTGATCACCTGTCCCTCGCTCGGCGATATGATGCTGACGGACGGAGGCGTCCTGTCGACCACGACCCTGGCGGAGTCGGTGGCCGTCAGTCCCCCGAAGTCGGTCGCCCTCACAGAAACCGTGTAGTGTCCTTCTGGGATGGTGCCGACGGTCGAGAACACATAGTCCGTGCTGTCGACATCGACCGGGACCCAGTTCAGGCCGTCCTTCGAGACCTCCAGGAGCATGATCCCGGACCCGACATCGCTCGCGGTCCAGCGGATCGTTATGGCCTTCTGTGATATGGCCTCCCCGTCCGTGGGGGATATGATCGAGACGGTCGGGGCGATCGAGTCGACCATGAAGGAGACATTAGCGAGAGAGGAATGGCCGGCGCGGTCAGAGGCCATCACATCGACCGTGTGATTCCCGTCCGTCACTGACGCGAAGCTCGTCTGTGCAGTGAGGCCGTTGTCGACCCACTGCCCTCCGTCGATCCGGACCTGGTAGTCCCCGATCCCCGAAGCAGCGTCGCTCCCCGACCAGTTGACCTGGACTGTCGTGCTCCCCACGGTCTGGTTCATGAGCGGAGCGGTGATGTACACCGCCGGAGGCACTGTGTCCACGATGGTCCAGGTGTCGTTCGTCGCCGGCGCGGACTCGTTGTTCCCTGCGATGTCCACCGCTCTCGAGTAGAACTCGTACAGCCCGTCCCCCGCGACGGACGAGGAGTTGAACTCGAACGAGTACGGAGCCTCGGGGTCGGCCCCGAAGTACTCGAAGGCGCCCGAGCCGCCGTGCCTGTACCACAGCTGCACCTCCTGCACGCCGTCCGCGTCGGACGCGGTCACGTTGACCATGAATCCCTCATAGGCCTGGTAGGGCGGCAGCGAATCGACCCGGGATGTCGGATATACGGTGTCCACCGTGAAGTCGACGTGGACTATCGTCTGAAGGCTGACGTTGTCCGTCGCCCTCACGTCCAGGGTGTGGGGCCCGTCGGCGACGTCCGCGAAGACGCATGAGAGCCCATAGCCCTCGTCCGTCCACGAGGCGGAGTCGAGGCTCACCTCGAACTTCTGTATGCCGGTGCCCGAGTCGCTCCCCTCCCAGGTCGCCTGGACGGTGGAGCTCGTGACGAACTGCCCTTCCGCTGGCGAGGTGACCGAGAGCGCGGGCGGAGTCGAGTCGAGGATCGTCCATGTGTCGTTCCCTGCCGGAGGCGCCTCGACGTTCCCTGCGAGGTCCACGGCGATCGAGTAGAACGAGTACGTCCCGTCCCCGCCGGTCGCGGTCGAGTCGAAGTTGAACCCGTAGGGCGCCGCGGTGGCCGTGGAGTGGAGCGCATAGCTCCCGCTCTCGCCGTGCCTGTACCATAGCTCGACCTCCTGGATGCCGTTCGCGTCCGAGGCCGTGGCGTTGAGCGAGAAGACAGCGGTCGTCGTGTACTGCGGGAGCGCGTCTATCTGGGAGACCGGGGGCGTGTTGTCCGGCTGCAGGATGAAGTTCAGCGTGCTCGTCGCATTCGGGAGCACGATCAGGTTCTGCATGGTCCTGAAGTAGCCCGCGGCGGTGACGTTGACATAGATCGGCATCCCAGGGGTCGCGTTGGTGGCCGTGAGCTGGTAGCCGCCCCGGATGTCGGTCGTCGTGGTCGCGACGATGGTCTGGCCCTGGTTCGCCTGCACGGTCGCCCCGCGGACGACCGACAGGAAGAGCGCCTCGCGCACGGTCCCGCCTATCACCATGAAGCTGTCGAGATCGAAGTTCAGCGATACCGACTGGTTCCTGGCCAGGGTGATGTCCGCCATGGACCCGTAGTACGCCGCGTCCCAGACTTTGACCGACAGGTCTATCGACCCGCCCACAGGGGGCACGTAGCTGTCGGGAAGCGAGAACCAGTAGGACCCGTTCGATCCGGTCGTCATCTCGAGGACCCGGTCAGAGCCGTTGTACAGCGCGACCGTCGCCCCCTGGACCATGAGCCCAGTCATGTTGTCCGCCACGGTCCCGCTCACCGTCGGCACCTTGAGAGGATAGAACGGCGGGACGGTGACGTTGTCGTTCATGGCCAATGTGACCGTCGTCGAGTTCGTGGTGTACCCGGCCTTGCTGGCGTTCAGCCAGAAGGTGCCGGGGATGGCCGTCATCTCGAAGTATCCGGCAGCGTTCGTGATCGTGGACTTCTTGAACGTGGCGGACTCGATCGTGATCGTGAACCCTTGGATGCCTTGTGTCGTGTTCGGGACATAGACATATCCCTTCACGATGGGATTGGAGGGATAGACAACGTACTGGCCCGCGTAGACGTACACCCTCCCCGCATTCGGCGCCCCCGGGACGTTGAAGAGCGGGTCTGCGACTGCGAAGTCCGGGGCCTTGTCCCCCGTCAGGTTCCCGCCGACCGCCATGCACGCCCCGAAGAGGCTGGACCCTGAGTCCGGCACCATGACCATGCTCGGGGTGGCCGAAGGCGCCGTCGCCCCGTAGAACGCATAGGCCCTTCCGACCGAGGTCGTGTTTAACCTGCTGTTCGGTGC
>JAJYIS010000002.1 GCA_021789945.1 Thermoplasmata archaeon
GCTCATCGCAATCGGGAGGGCATCTCCTATGCCATGCGGGGTCACGCTGAAGACAACGACCGGCGGACCCACTTCGGCAAATGGTGCCCGCCGCTCGGCCTTGATGGGAGCTTGCGGCCCGCCAGACACAGCGATTGGGACGGGCGGGGGAACAAGCATCGGCTGAACAGGCAGAAAGTATGTCCTCAGGAAGAGCTTCCGGGCTTCCTCAAGCAGGAATATGACTGGCGCAAAGCTGAAGAGCAAGAGCCATTCGATTGGCGCCAGAGGCTCCAAACCGAAGATTGACTCGATGAATGGAACATAGACGATGACAAGGAGAACCAACAACTCTGCGGCAAGGCTTGGCAAGAGCCATCTGTTCGCCCTCAGGCCTATGGTCAAAGAAGACCGAACGTTCGTCCTTGTTGCGAAGAAGTTGCCGAGCTGACCCGCCATAATGCCGACGAGCACCACGGTCATGCCCTTGAAGTACGCATCCCTGTTTGTCATCGATGACATGCCGAGCGACCATCCGCCCGCCTGCCACACGTGGAAGCACCACAGGATCGCCACGATGCCCGTGAGCGCGCCAATGTAGAACGACCTAGCAAGAGTCTTGAGATCGAACAGCCTGGACTTCCTCGACCTTGGCGAGCGGTCCATTATGCCCGGCTCGGGAGGCTCCATGGTGAGAGATATGGACGGCGGGATCTCAAGCATGAGATCGATGGCGAGTACTCCCACCACCGCCAGCGGAAGAGGGGTCCGCAACAGGACGAATACGATGAAGGCCATCAGTTCAGCCCAGTTGTGGCTAAAGACGTAGACGATGAACTTCTTCAAATTGTCAAAGACGGACCGCCCGATCTCAATTCCCTTGACGATGGAGGCGAAGTTGTCGTCAAGCAATACCATATCTGCCGACTCACGGGCGACATCAGTTCCAGTGATGCCCATGGCAATGCCGATATCGGCTTCCAGGAGCGCGGGGGCATCATTGACCCCATCCCCAGTGACTGCGACGGTCTCCCCCTTCGCCTTGAGGACCCTCACGATCCTCAGTTTCTGCTCTGGAGTTACTCGGGCGAACACCAGCTCGGGCAAATTGAGCAGGTCCGAGAGCTCGGCGTCGGACCGTTCGTGAAGCTTCTCACATGACATGACGAGGCTGTCCGAGGATGTGACTATTCCGGCTCTGCGGGCGATGGCCTCCGCGGTCAGAACATGGTCTCCGGTCAGCATCACGACCTTGATGCCCGCCTTCCTGGCCTTGGAAACGGCCTTCTCGACGTCCTTGCGCGGCGGGTCCAAGATCGCAACGAGCCCAACAAATGTCAGGTCCTTCTCAACGGATGCGGAATCATATTTGTCCAATTCACCGGGAAGGTCGCGGACTGCAAGCGCAATCACCCTGTAGGCATCGCGCGCGAAGTCGTCCATCTGCGTCAGGATTCTCATTGTGAGTTCGCCCGTTAGCGGGATGACCTTGTCCTTCCAAAGGATCCTCTTCGAGCGGGCGATGATCTCTGTGCCCGCACCCTTCACGAAGGCCTGGATCACCCCTTCCTTCGTCCTGTGTACGCTTGTCATCATCTTCCTGGAGGATTCAAACGGGATTATCCCAATCCTGGGCTTCTCCTCCAAGGCATCCTTCGGATCGAGACCGGCCTTCGCAGCGAGGACCAGCAAGGCAGCGTCGGTCGTGTCTCCTATGGCCGTCCACCGATACTTCCTGCGATCCAAGGGCGGCACGAGCGTGGCCTTGTTGTCCAGAGCGGCGATCTCGCAAACTGCTCCGAGATCCTTGCGCTCGGACATGCTGAGCTCCTTGCCTTGGAGATAGACGAGTCCTTCTGGCTCATACCCTTCCCCCGAGACTTCGAAGACTTCCCCGCTTGCCCATACCTTCTTGACGGTCATTTGACCTTCCGTGATCGTCCCTGTCTTGTCAGTGCATATGACTGTGACCGAGCCGAGGGTTTCCGCTGAGGAGAGCCGCTTGACGACGATATTCTGTTTCGACATCGCGAGACCGCTCAGCGCGAGA
Source organism: Thermoplasmata archaeon (assembly GCA_021789945.1). GTDB lineage: Archaea > Thermoplasmatota > Thermoplasmata > UBA10834 > UBA10834 > COMBO-56-21. The sequence continues at coordinate 2,030 of JAJYIS010000002.1, forward strand.
GAGAGTGTGAGCGTTATCTGCAGGCCCTCGGGCACGACGCAGACCATGACTCCAATCATGAACAGCACACTATCTGAGATGGGAAGGTGCAAGAATTCGAGGGCGATGACCAGGAACAGGACGCCGATTGCGACCGCCGCTAGGAAATTGAGCCTGGCGGTATGGTCGATTTCCTTCTGGAGTGGGCTCATCGGTTCCTCGACGGTTCTGGCAATTCCGACCACCTGCCCGAATCGCGTGTCAGACCCCGTGGCGAGGACGACGGCGTGTCCAGACCCGGATGCGACTGTCGTTCCCGCGAACACGAGATTCGTGATCTCCTCCGTGGCACAGTCCTCGGGACTCCTGCAGATGTCATACCTGGGCTGCGGTTCCGCCTCGCCCGTCAGCATCGAGTTGTCGACGGCAAACTGGGATGCCGAAATCAGGCGCGCATCCGCCGGGATCTTGTCGCCCTCATCGAGAGCGATGACATCGCCGGGGACCAAAACCGATGATGGGATCTGCACGATACTGCCGTCCCGCATCACGCGGATGTTCTCTGGGACCAGTTGACGCAGGGCCTCTATCGCCCTCTCGGCCCTGTTTTCCTGGAACAAGTTGAACACTACGCTCACAAGCACGACCAATACAATTGCGAGGCCCATCTCGATTGAGCTGAAATCGTGGGACGATATCCCCGTGATGAATGAGAGAATCGCCGCCACTATGAGCAGGACATTGAAGAGGTTCTTGAACTGGACGACAGCTTTGCGAGAAAGCGACTGCCTCTTCGCTGCGGGTAGGATATTCGGCCCGTGCTCCTTCAGCCTCTGTTCGGCGGCTTCTTTGGTCAACCCCTCAGGATCGGTCCTGAGTTCGACGAAGAGCTGGTCCACTGGCATGCGAGTGAGCCTATCGACATCCAATGAACCGACTTTCGAGTTCGCCATGCGCATTCCTTCTCACATAGTGCCGCAGATCGCCCTCTCATAATCAGCGCGGTCAAGCTTGGAGGGTTCTTGAGCGTTTGTCCCATACATCCCGCACAGGGCACTATTTATAGCCAGGCATTCCCCATATTAGAAACGCGCCTCAGGTCAAGAATCAGTCCCTCCTGAACAACGCCTGATTCAATCAGGACTTGGCCCTGCAAGGAGCGCGATAGAGCCAATTCGGTCAAACCGCTCGGGAAGGATGGGTTCTGTGCGATTGGTGGGCGACGGGGGCTTGAGAAATGGCTGAACAAGAGGCGCTGAGGGGGAGATTTGAACTCCCGAGGCGCAAAGCGCCACGAGCTTGCTGGCATCGCCAACAGAGGTTCCAGGCTCGCGCCTTACCGGTCTGGGCCACCTCAGCTTGACCAACACCAAAATGATGTCCATATTTAAGAGTATCCGACTGGAAATGTCTTCCGCTCACTACTTCTTTCCGTGTCTGAGCACCGCACCGATCTCATCCAGAAGCTCCGCCCTGGTGTCCCGCACCGTCGGCCTGAACCTGCGCGCGACATCCAGGTCTGCGAGATCCACCTGGACCTCGACGAGGTCCGGGTCGAGGTCCTTGGCGCGCACGAGCTCCTCGCCCCGCGGACCGTAGAGCACGCTCCCTCCGCCGAAGACGAGGCTTCCGTGCACCCCAACCATGTTACAGTACGCGACGAAGATCGCGTCCTCGACCGCCCTCCCAGGGATAACCCTCCGGAAGAACGGCCTCGAGGTCGTCGGCGAGGCGGATATGTTCACCAGGATCTGCGCCCCGAGCAGGGTCTCGAGCTTCGCGAGCTCCGGGAAGAACATGTCATAGCACACCATCAGCCCGAGCTTCGCGTGGAGGCCTTCCCCCACCACGGCCTCCTTGCCTTCCGCGAAGAAGACGCGCTCCTCGAACGGGCCGAATGACGGCAGGTACATCTTGTCGTACCTGAACAACCGACCCTTCCCGGTCGCCAAGAGGCATGAGTTGTAGACCAGGCCCTGGACGCGCTCATCGATCATCGGAGCGCCGAACACGATGTCCTTCTTGGTATCCCTTGCGAGCCGCAAGACCGCCTTGATGCTCGGGCCGGTGATCGTCTCCGCCTGCCTGAAGAGGTCGTCCCTCGGGAGGTAGCCCGTGAGGTTGAGCTCGGGGAAGATGACTATCTTGCCCTTGGTCTTCCTGACGATGTTCTTCATCTGCCGGAGGTTCTCCTCCTTGTCGTGCAAGTGGCAGGTGACCTGAGCAAGAGCAATGGTGGTCTTGGTCATCATGACGAGTAACCACATAGCCTGAGATTAGAGTTTTCGGCAAATGCGGTGCCCGGGAGACCATAACTGCTATATTCGGACCATGCAATCCGAGCGCGATGATACTCCCGAGGCTCAAGGAAGGCACTGAGCAGGTCATCGAGAAGTTCCTGGCGGAGAAGCTCAGGAAGGTCGGCGCGAAGGGCTACGTCCTCGGAGTCAGCGGCGGGATAGACTCGGCCGTCACTCTAAGACTGTGCGCCCGCGCGGTCGGGAAGGACAAGGTGCTCGCGGTCTTCATGCCGGAGAAGGATTCCCCGAAGGGAGACCTCGAGGATACGAGGATGCTGTGCGACGAGGAAGGTGTCAAGCTGGACATCGTGGACATCTCGGCGCCGATCGAGGCCTTCAAGAAGGCCCTCGGAGGGGCCGGAGACAGGAAGTCGCTCGCAAACATCAAGGCCAGATGCAGGATGATCGTGCTGTACGACTTCGCGAACACCGATTGGAGGCTCGTGGTCGGCACGAGCAACAAGAGCGAGATGCTCATCGGTTACTTCACGAAGTTCGGGGACGGCGGGGCCGACCTGGAACCGATCGGAGACCTGTACAAGACCGAAGTGCGCGAGCTGGCGAGGGAGCTCGGCATCCAGGACAGGATCATCAGGAAGGTGCCCACGGCTGGCCTGTGGAGGGGGCAGACGGACGAGGGGGAGATGGGAGTGAGCTACGAGAGGCTCGATGCCATCCTGCTCGGCATAGAGCTCGGCCTGAGCGAGGCGGAAATCGCACAGCGGGCGGATACCACGGTCAAAGAGGTCAGGAGGATCTCGGAGATGGTCAGACTGTCCTCCCACAAGCGGAAGCCGGCGCCGGCGGCGAAGATCGGGTTCAGGACGCCTGGCCTGGACTGGAGAGAGGGCGACGAGGACATCTGACCTTGTTCTTGGCTCAGAGATAGCGCTTGGAGATGGACATCCTCACTGCCATCAGCGGATCCACGACCTGGGATATCCTCAGGTTCCCGATGAGGCTCGCGAGCATGTAGGCCTCCTCGAAGTCGGTCCCGTGTTTGCTCTGGATGAACTTGACCATGTCCTCCGTCGCCAGCCTCGCGGCCATGTCGAGCGTTTTGGCAGCGGCGAACGTCAGCCATGCCTTCGGAGTCTCTATCATCGGGCGCTTCAGGATCAGGTCCTCGGACTTGGACAGCCTGACCGTGACCTCAGCCGAAGTCTCCAGCCCCGTCCCGCAGACCTCGCCGTCGCCCATCGCGGCGTGCACATCGCCCATTGCGAGCATCCCACCGTCGACGAACGCCGGGAGGTACACCTTCGAGCCCTCGCACGCATCGACAGTGTCCATGTTCCCTCCATGGTCGCCTGGGTGGAATGTCGGGAACCTCCCCTCCGCTGGGGAGACGCCGATCACGCCCACGTGCGGGTTGAGGTCGATCGAGAGATCGTCCGAGAACCCCGCCTTCCCGTCCTCAATCCTCAATATCCTCGTCCTCGGCCTGCGGACGTCCTCGCTTAGCACCCCCAGATTGGGAGAGCACATGATCACGCCCTTCCTGCCGCACCTGATCCGCTCGATGGCGACGCAGAGGGTCTGCCCAGCCGAGAGCCCCTCCACGGCGATCGGACCGGTCGCGGGGTTCACGTCCCCCATGGATACGTCCTCGAACAGGTTCCCTGGCGTCTTGACCTTTCCAGAGAAACAGTCCCTGGTCTGGACCTTCACACGCTCCCCGTCCGCCACGCGGTACGCGGCCTTGCTGTCGGCCGAGAAGAAGTACGTCACCCTCTGCGAGCTCAGGACCCTCATCTCACTCTGCTCCTCGAGGATGCCGATGGCCCAGCCAGGAAAAGTACTTTGTTTCCGCCTGCCCCGGCCGCTCTCAGGCCGGGCTCATCCGAACAGGGGCACCTTCTTCCTCGAAGCGACGCGAGGGAGCAACATCGAGCCTGCGGCGGCGACCATCGAGGCGGCTGCCATGATCTCGAACACCGTCCCGAGGTTGGAGTAATCGGGCCTCAGGAGGGCCCCGGCCACGAGGGGGCCGAACACCCCGCCCCCAGTCGTGCCTATCCCCCAGACCACCGCGTTCCCGAAGGTCGAGGATCCCCTTGGCACATAGTCGGAGACGATTGAAAGCAACAGGGGAAACGCGCTGAATGTAAAGAAGCCGAACAGGAACAGCATCAGCTGCTCCACGCCGCCCGATGTGACCACGTACCCATAAATCGATGCAGCGACGCCGGCCGAGCTCAGTCCGAGCACCATGCGCTTGTCGAACCTGTCCGTGAGCATACCGAAGATGGGCTGACCGAAGATCGCTGCTGCGTACATGAATGTGAGCGAGAGGCCGAGCGTGGTCGATACTCCGGCCCCCTTCTGCGTCGAGATGAAAATGGGTATCCACGCGACGATCCCTTGTGTGGCGAACGCGCGGACGAAGGCGACTACCGTGAGTATTACCATGCCCTTCGTCGCAACGCTCGCCAGAGGGCGAGGCTGTTTCTCGGACCGCGCCCCCGCCTCGGTCGACGAGGACGCCCTGAACCCTGCCCACAGGGCGGCGGAGAACGCGAGTCCCACAAGGGCGAAGAACGCGAACGCCACGGAGTCAGTCAGGAGCAAGGAGATCGCGAAGTAAAGCGATGGATAGAGGGCGCGCCCGAGGCTGCCCACGGCGCCGTTGACGCCGAGAGCGGTCCCCTGAGCCTCCTTCCCGAAGGCGCTTTCGATGATTGCCGCGCCCAGCGGATGATAGAAGGCGCTTCCCGAGCCTGTGACCAAGGCGGCGACAATCATGCCAGCGACCAGCGCGGTGCCCTTGAGGTCCGAGACCGCGAGGTAAAAGCCGAGTAGGCCGAGGGAGAGAAGCGCCAGTCCGAGCCCCATGAGCACACCCCTGTTCCCCGTCCGGTCCGCGATGATGCCGACATAGGTGCTGAGCAGCGCCGATGTCGAATAGAACCCCACCAGCATGATAGTCAGGTCCAGAGGGGTCACTCCAGGCTTCAGTGCGAGAACGGCCGCGATAAGGGGGACGAAGAAGACCGTGCCGTCGTTGATGAAATGGGCGGCCGAGGTGAGAGCTAGACACCTGAGCCGCCCGCAACCTGAGGAGTTCAGAAGAGCACCTGCCAGACGGACCAACCAATCAGGTGAGAGGATAATGAGCTTTTCACCGTATGCTCAGTCCCGGGGCCAGTGAACCGCGATCTCAGCATTCCTCTAGCCACACCAAAGGTTTATGTAAGGCCATCCTTTTTGGACAATTCCTCGATGCTCCCGTAGTGTAGTCCGGCCAATCATTCGAGCCTCTCGTGGCCGCTTTCGCGGCGGGCCGGTGAAAGCTCGATACTCGGGTTCAAATCCCGACGGGAGCACACTGTTTATTCAAGAACTCCGATTGAGGTTTGGATGGTTGACGCAAGAATCGTGGACATCCTTCGCAGACTCTCCCTCAGGCTCGAGAAGAGCGGTGTCAATTGGGCAATCGCGGGCAGCCTCGGCCTCGCAATCAGAGGTGCGCCCGTGGAACCTCATGACATCGATATCACGACCAACAGGAAGGGAGCATACGAGATTCAGAGGATGTTCTTGGAGTTCGTCACGAGAGGAGTGGCTTTCCGAGTGGGCGACAGAATCAGGTCCCACTTCGGCGCTCTTGAGATTGATGGTGTAAAGATAGAAATCATCGGGGATTTCGAAACCAAGCTCGAAGATGGAAGCTGGCAGAAGCCCCCGGCCCTGGCTTCCGTCATAGAGGTGGTACAGTTTGAAGGCATGTCCATTCCCGTCCTGTCGCTCGAGCATGAATGTGACTCGTATACGAAGCTCGGAAGATTGGAGAGAGCGGAACAAGCAAGGGCGCTACTGATTGCCTCTCGGCATAAAGATTCGTAGATGTCCAGGAACTATCGGGCTGAAGAGGGGGTCGCAGAAGTCTGTTCGCCGGCCGTCAAGGGGCCGTTGGCCAAGGTTCAAGTCCTGGCGGGAGCACCTCCCTCAGCCGATTATGGATGTCCGATCGCGGGTTCAACGGCCCGAGACTGAGATAGGCGGTTCATAGATGCATGCCGGGTCCTCGCCCGCCCAGTCGCCCGAGCTGAACTCGGCTTTCTTCCTGCAGCCCCGGCAGACATCCAGATAGTCGCACCTGCCGCACTTGCCCTTCAGCCTGGTGTGGACCTCCCTGAGCTCGGTCAGGGCCTGGCAGGAGTTCTTGGACCAGATGTCGACAAAACTGTCCTTCCGGATATTCCCGACGACTATCTCGGGCACGAAGTGGCACGGGATGACGTCTCCCCGGTAGTCGATGTTCGCTATCTTCGAGCCTATGGTGCATCCGCTCCCGATGCTGAGCAGCTTCCGCGCGTTCTCGTATGCCCCGGGATTCTCCCGCTTCAGCCGCTCGAGGATGTACACTCCGTCCATGGGCGAATCGGTCGTGAGTATCTCGATCTCCTTGTCCCTGAGCTCGATCGCCTTCTCGTAGAGGAACGACAGGACCCACTCCCTCTGCTTCTTGGTCAAATCCCTCGCCGCGATCGATGTGCCCCTGCCCGTCGGCACGAGGTGATAGATGCAGAACCTGCTGACGTTCTCCTTGAGCGCGAGCTCCAGCAGGGCCGGGACCTCCCTGTAGTTGTCCTTCGTGAGGGTTATGCGGAACCCGGTCCGGATCCCCGCGTCCCTCGCGTTCCTGACCCCAGCGAGCGCCTTCTTCCATGAACCCTTGACGCCCCGAAACTTGTCATGAAGCTCAGGGGAGGCGGCATCGAGGCTTACACCGACATATCTGACGCCCTGCTCGGCCAGGCTCTGCGCGACCTTTGGGGTGATGAGCGTGCCGTTGGTGCTGATCACGGCCTTCAGGCCCGAATCCTTCGCGAGGCCGAGTATCTCGAAGAAGTCCTTCCTGATCAGCGGCTCTCCGCCGCTGAAGATGATCAGAGGAACATGGGCGGCGGCCACGTCCTTGAAGGCTTTGCGGAAGTCGTCCAAAGACATCTCGTCCTTGCCCTCAGAGCTGGCGTCAATGTAGCAGTGCTCGCACTTCAGGTTGCACCTTCTCGTGACGTTCCAGACGACGACTGGCCTCAGCTCCCCGGAGAACCTGATCATGTCGTCGGACATGTTCTTCCCGTGCATCTCCTTCGCGCGGAGAGCGTCGTACACAGTTCCTTTGTTTCCCAGCACCTTCGAGAATATTATCATACTCTCTTCACCACCTCATCCAACAGCGCCTCGATCGTCTGCTCCTCGGGGACAATCTCCGCGCGCACGCCATAGCCCTCCAGGGTCCTCACCGTGGGCGCACCTATGGCCGCGACCTTCGCGCGGCCCATGCGCATGAGGACCTGATCCGCAAGCCCGAGGGATTGCGCGATCTCCATGAAGTTCCTGACCATCATCGAGCTCGTGAAGCAGAAGACATCGATGTCCCCCTGCGCCGCCCTCCTGACGAGCCCTTCTGCGGCCGCCGCGTCTGCCGGCGGCCCGGTAGCATAGACCGGGATGTCGTCGACCATCGCCCCGAGGGCGGTCAATCCCGAAACGAGCTTCTCAGACCCGTGCGCGCTCCTCAGGATCACCATCCTAGCCCCTTTGACGCCCAACTCGGTGAACATCTCGACGAGCCCTTCCGAGCTGGCTGTCTTGGGAACGAGGTCGACCCGTATGTCCTGCGCCTCGAGCGCGCGCTTCGTCTTCGCCCCGATAGCCACGATCCTCGCGCGGTCCATGATCCTTCGGAGATTGCCCGACAGGCCGGATTCGGACGCGAGCTCGAGCGCGTGCGACACTCCGTTCGAACTCGTGAAGACAACGAAATCGGCCTGAGCTGCCGAAGAATCGCTGAGAAAGCGGGTGAGGCGGCCGTCGGCCATCGGCTCGAGGGACATCATGGACGCGGCAAGCACGGACAGGCCCCTCGCCTCGCCGAGGCGCACTGACTCCGCCAGGGTTGATGGGGGCCTCATGAGCGCTATCGTTGTCATTGCCTCCCTCCCAGACGGCCCCTCATCCTCACGACCTCGCCTATCACTATGATCGCTGGGGCCTTCGCTCCGGCTCTACGGGCCTTCGCGGCTATGTTTCCCAGATCACCGACGGTCACCACTTGATCCGTGCGCGTCCCTCTCTCGATGATAGCGACTGGCGTGGTAGACGGCTTGCCCTCGCTGACGAGCTTGCGGGCGATGTCCGAGAGGTTCTTCATCCCCATCAGAACTACGATCGTGGAATCGAGCCGAGCGATCTTCGCCCAGTCGACAGCGCCTCCCTTCTTCGTCGGCGAATCATGGCCAGTAACGACCGTGACCGCTGACGAGAAGTCCCTATGGGTCACCGGTATGCCCGCAACGGCGGGGACCGCCAGGGCCGATGTGACTCCCGGCACCGTCTCGACCGAAACGCCCTTCTCCACAAGGAACTCGGCTTCCTCGCCCCCGCGACCGAAGAGATAAGGATCCCCTCCTTTCAGCCTGACGACCGTATTTCCCGCGAGCGCGCGCTCGGCTAGGACCTCGTTGATCTCGTCCTGCTGCAGCTTGTGATGGGAGGCGTACTTCCCAGCATCTATCATCTCAGCGCCGTGCGGGGCCACGGCGAGGAGCTCCCGCCCTACGAGCTGGTCGAAGACGATGACATCGGCCTCCTTGAGGACCTCGACTGCGCGGAGGGTCGCAAGACCAGGGTCTCCCGGACCGGCGCCCACGAGGTACACCTTACCCTTTGAGCGTCGCCCTTGCCGCTTCCTTGACAAGGTCTCCACCTCCCATTCTGCGCAGCGCGGCCGCGAACTCCTTCGCGCCCTGAGCCCATCTGGTCTGCGGGATCGACGCTTCGTGAACGACGCTCCTGTCTCCGTGAATTGAAAGCACCATCGCGCTGATGTCTATCCTGCCGGAGGCGCACCTCGCGTAGACCCCCACGGGAGCCGTGCACCCGCCTCCGAGAAGGCGCATGATGGACCGTTCAGTGTCTGTGGCTAGTCTCGTGCTCCTATGGTCCAGGCATCGGACGATCGACGCAGCGTCGGAGCCTTTCCTCGCGACCACCGCGATCGCGCCCTGGGCAGGGGCGGGCACGAAATCCTTCAGCGAGAGCGGGAACCCTCTGGCAACCACGCCCAGCCTGTCGAGGCCGGCCTTCGCCACGACCGCCGCGTCCAGCTCCCCCGCCGAGACCTTGGACAACCGGGTGGGCACATTGCCCCTGAGCGGGACGGTCTTCAGGTCCTGCCTCTTTCTCAGCACCTGCATGCTCCGCCTGAGGCTCGAGGTACCGACGAGGGCCCCTGCAGGGAGCCGTCCGAACGGGACCTCGGACACGAGGAAGTCCCTAGGGTCGCCTCGCTTCAGGACCGCGGCGACCTCGATCCCGCGCCTCGGCTCGGTCGGCACGTCCTTGAGGCTGTGAACGGCGAAGTCGATCTCGCCCGCGAGCAGGAGGTCGTCTATCTCCCTCACGAAGGCCCCGAAGCCCCCGAGCTCGACGATCGACCTCTTCCGGAAGACGTCCCCCGACGTCTTCACGATTCGCCTCGTGATTGAAACCTCCGGCTGGAGACGCTTCAGCTCATCGATGACTAGCTGGGCCTGTGCCTGAGCCAGTTGGCTGCCTCTGGTCCCGCAAATCATCCGCGCACTCCTCTTAGAGCTCTCTCGTAGGCGGCCAGCGTGAACTCCACGTCCGAGTCCCTGTGCGCCATGGAGAGGAAGTTCGTCTCGAACTGGCTAGGAGGTGTGTAGACGCCCTCGTCGAGCAAAGCCCGGAACATCTTCATGAACCCGGGCGCGTCCGCCTTGCGGGCATCGTTCCAGTTGACGATCGGGCGGTCGGTGAAGAACATCTGGAACATCGAGCCTATCCCCGACACTTGGTACGGAAGGGAGGCCCTCGAGAGCACGTCCCTGAGGCCCTTCCTGAGCCTCTCGGACCTGCGGTTGAGAGACGTGTAACCCTTCTGCTCGAGTATCTTGATGGTTTCGATCCCTGCCGTCACGCTGACGGGGTTGCCGCTGAAGGTCCCGGCCTGGTACACGCCCCCGAGCGGCGAGATGTTCGACATGATGTCCTTCCTCCCAGCGAACACTCCGATCGGATAGCCTCCTCCGACGATCTTCCCGAGCGTGAACAGGTCCGGCTTCACGTGAAACATCTCCTGGGCGCCTCCCAGACCCAGCCTGAAGCCCGTTATCACCTCGTCCAGGATCAGAAGGGTTCCAGAGTCCCGGGTGATCTCCCGCACCTCGTTCAGGTAGCCCTCCTTGGGCAGGACCGGGCCGACATTACCGAGCACAGGCTCCAGGATCATGGCCGCGACATCCCCTTCGGCGCCCTTGATGGCGTCTCGGAGTGCCTGGGGGTCGTTGTAGGGGACCAGCACGGTGTGCTTCGCGAGGTCCTCCAGCACCCCGAGCGAGTTCGGCATGCTGTACGTGAGGGCTCCCGAGCCCGCCTTGACGAGCATCGCGTCATGGGCCCCGTGGTACCCTCCCTCGACCTTTACGATCTTCCTCTTGCCCGTGAAGCCTCGCGCGAGCCTGATCGCGTGCATCGTGGCTTCGGTGCCAGTGTTGACGAACCTCATCATCTCGCCCGCGGGATAGTGGGACCTAACCTTCTCGGCCAGCAGTACCTCCTGCTCGGAGGGCGCGCCGAAGACGCTCCCGTTGGAGAGGGCGGCCTTCACCGCCCTCGAAATGGCCGGAGGGGCGTGCCCGAGTATGAGCGGCCCGTAGGCCATGCAGTAATCCACGTACTCCTTCCCGTCCACGTCCCAGATCCTCGAGCCCTTCGCCGACCTCATGAACCGCGGATAAGGCTCGAAAGCTCTCACGGGGCTCGATACCCCGGCTGGCATGAGCTCTCTAGCTCTCTTGTAAAGGTCCTCCGATGCAGTCATCCAATCACCTCTTGCCTCCAATCTTGGCCCTCGCGAAGTCGAGGGCCGAGTATGTGACTATGATATCCGCTCCGGCGCGCTTTATCGCCAGGAGCGACTCGTCCAGCGCGGAGCCGTAGTCCAGCCATCCGTTGGCGGAGGCGGCCTTCAGCATCGAGTACTCCCCGCTGACGCTGTAAGCTGCCAGAGGCACTCGGTATGCCGTCCTCGCCTCCCTGATGACATCCAGGTACGGCAGCGCGGGCTTGACCATGACGATGTCCGCTCCCTCCTCGATGTCGAGCTCAATCTCCCGAAGGGCCTCGCGCAGGTTGCCGCTGTCCATCTGGTGCGACCTCCTGTCCCCGAACGCGGGCGCGGAGCACGCGGCGTCCCTGAACGGCCCGTAGAAGGATGACGCGAACTTCGCGCTGTAGGACATTATCGGCGTGTGGTCGAACCCCGCGGAGTCCAGCCCGCCCCGTATGACGGCGACCATCCCGTCCATCATGCCGCTGGGGGCGATCATGTCGGCTCCCGCCTCAGCCTGTGACGCGGCCGTCTTCGCGTACAGCCCGATGGTCTTGTCGTTGTCCACGCGGCCCTTGTCCACGATTCCGCAGTGCCCGTGGCTCGTGTACTCGCACAGGCAAAGGTCCGCCACGAGTATCAGGTCAGTCCTCTCTTCGAGCCGCCTGAGCGCCTTCTGGACTATCCCCTCGCTGGCGTACGCCTGCTTTCCGAGAGGGTCCTTCTTCTTAGGCACGCCGAACAGCATGACCGCGGGGACACCCAAGGACTCCGCAGTCTCGGCCTCGGAGACGAGGCTCTTGAGGGTGTGGCGGCTGATCCCCGGCATGGAGGGTATCGGCTCGGGCGACGACACAGTCTCGTCCACGAACATCGGGTACACGAGGTCCTTGACGGAGACCTCTGACTCCCGGACTAGGTCCCTGAGCACCTTGACGCTCCTGATCCGTCTCATCCTGGTCTTCGGGAACATCTCAATCACCCTGGAGCTTGAATAGCGTCTCCGCAGCCGAGATCATATCCTTGTCGCCGTTCTTGGAGGCCTCCCTGAGGACGGCCGTCGGCTCCGCGAGTATCTTCTTGGTCACGGACATGAGCATGTCGCGGACCACCTTCTTCTGCTGCTCGCCGATCCCGTTCAGCTTGTTCATCGCCTTGGTGAACTCGGTGTCCCGGATCTCGGCGACCCGGGTATGCAACTGGCGGATGGCGTCCTCGGAGTCCCTCCTCTCTTCGAACCTGGACACGATGAATTTGAGCTCCTTCTCGATGATCCTCTCGGCCATCGCCACCTCTTTTCGCCTGCGCTCGGCGTTCCTATCCGCGACCTGCTTGAGACCGTCCATGTCCCGAATTTCGACATTGGGCAGCTCGGCGACGTCCTCGGCGATGTTCCTGGGGTTGCTGATGTCTATGATCAGGAGCGTCTTCGTCGGCCCCTCCGGCCCGAACGCCCTGACAAGGTCGTCCTTGCTCAGGATGATGTGAGGGGCAGCGGTGCCGCAGATGACGACATCGCTTACGAGCAGGCACTCATTCATCTTGTCGAAGTGGACGGCCTCCCCACCAAGCCGCTCGGCGAGCTTGACCGCGTCGTCGTAGGTCCTGTTGGCAACGAACATGGCCTTCACGTTGTGCCTCGCGAGGGACATCGCGACGAGCTGGGAGACCTCGCCCGCCCCGATCACGAGGATCGTGCGGTTCTGGAGCGACTCGAGCAGGCCGTTCGCGAGCTCGACCGCGGCGGAGCCTATTGACACGCTGCCCTTGCTCACGCCCGTCTCGGACCGCACCTTCTTGCCGATGCTGATTGACTTCCTGAAGACCTCGCCCAGGGTTTTGCCCACGGACCCTTCCTCGAGCCCGAAATCGTAGGCGCTCTTGACCTGGGAGAGTATCTGCTCCTCCCCGACAATCATGCTCTCGAGCCCGCTGGCGACCCTCGCGAGGTGCCTCACGGAGTCGACGGAGTACAGGAATTGTATGTGGTTCGGGTCGGCGCCCTCGACCGAGCTCATCAACATGCCCCCGATGCCAGCCTTGGCCTTGTCCGGATCGTCGGTCGCGACGTATATCTCGAGCCTGTTACAGGTCTTCAGCAGGGCGCATTCGCGCACCGAGTCCAGGGCCATGATCGCGGAGACCACAGACCTCGCCTCTTTGGCTGAGTACAGTTCGAGCTCCCTGATGTCCACCCACTTGTGGGTTATGTGCGCGCTCACGATCTCTTTCAAGTAGAATCACCAAGATATCTCTCTGACGCCAGCTTCCTTGCCTTCTTCAAGTCGCCCTCTTCGAGGGCCTTCCAGATCTGCTTGTCTCGAAGCACCCTGTAGATCACGTTTCGGCGCGAGGGCTGCGACAGCTTCGAGCCCTTCAGCCTGGCCCTGACATGCGCCTGGAGGACCGCCATCCTGCCCCATTCCGGGCCGATGACCTTCTCGATCCGGAGGCGGACCGCCTTCGAGAGCGCAGGGCTCTCCCCTCTCGTGCTGATGCCGATGACGAGCGGCCCTCTCTGCACGTTCGACGAGAAGTATACCTCGGAGGCGGGATCGTCGACCGAGTTGCACATGATCGACCTCTTCCTGCACGAGCGGGCGATCCTGGAATTCTCAGCCGGGTCGTCGGTCGCGGCCACGACGAGGAACGCCCCGTCCATCGCCCGCAGGCCCTCGGACGAGCTGGCCATGACCCTCCTCGCTGGGAGCGAATCGAACCCACGGGAGAACGTCTTGCTGACGACCTTGACCCTCGCGCCGGCCTTGCAGAAGGTCCTCGCCTTCCTGAGGCCGACGCTGCCTCCGCCATATATGACGACGAGCTTGTCCTCGAAATCGATCATGAGGGGGACCATCGAGCTCCTCAGACCATCACCCCCGTCTTCTTGAACTCCTTCAGGGTCCTCAGGACGACCCGGTCCGCGCCCGAGGTCAAATCGTCGCCCTGTGCGAGGAATGCCCCTAGCTCGTCCTCGGTCCGGACATGGACCATCGTGAACAGGTTGTATCTCCACTTGCCGGGAACCCTCACCCTCGCGTAGCAGTGGCTCACCATGGGCATGCGAGCAAAGGCGTCTCCGCAAGCAACCGTTGAGCCGTCGCCGACGTCCCATGCCACCATCGCGTTCACGGCCAGCCCGACGGACTCGTGACGTAGGACCGCCCCGAACGACCGGAGCCCGCCCTCCGAGAGCATCTCCCTGAGCTTCGCCATCACGGCCCCCTCGCTGGTCCCAGCCTTCTCGGCGACCAGGGCGAACGGGCGTGGGACGATGTCGATCCCGTCCTCCATCGCCCTCAGTATCGGCGCATCGACAGGCCCGCGCCCCGAGGCCGATACCGGAGGGCCGAGCGGGGCCCTCAGCTTGAAGAACCTGACGGTCGGCAGCTCGATACAGTCCCTCGGGTGCACCGCGTCGGCCAAAGAGCGTAGCTCGGAATCGAGTTCTGCTCGGCCAGGAGCGCTGAGAGTGAACCACAGGTTGAACTCGTTGTCCCTGAGATAGCTGTGCGTCACGCCCCTGAGCCTCCCGACGATCTCCGCGGCCCTCTCGACCTCTCCCTGGCCGACCTTCATGCCGACGAGCGTGCTTGTCCTGTCCTTGAGCAGATGCTCTCCGAGCATGTACCCGACTCGCCGGACCGTCCCCGTCCTGACCAGCTCCCTAGTCCGGTCAAGGACCGCGTCCTCGGACATGCGGAGCCTCTCTCCGATCTCCCGGAACGGCCTCTCGACGACAGGGAACTTCAGCCGAAGCTCGTCCAGCAGGCGATGGTCGATGTCGGTCGAGTCAGGAGCGACCATATCACCCCTTCTTCGGGACATAGACGCACCATGGATCCGGCAGGAGCGGGTCCCCCGTAAACGCGTATGCGCGCGCCCTGCAGCCGCCGCACACGTCGTTGAACTCGCAGACACCGCACTTGCCCTTCAACATGGAGTAGTCCCTGAGCTGGTGGAACAGCGGGGCGTCACGCCAGATGCTCTCGAAGCTCTGGTTCCTGACGTTCCCGACCTCGATCGGCAGATACGGGCACGGATAGACACCGCCCTCTGGGCTCACCCTGCAGTAAGATATCCCCGCCAGGCATCCCCGGGTGTACCTCTCGACCGCGTCTCCCCCGTTCTGCTTCGCGACCCGCATGTACATCGGCGCGCAGGTCGGCTTGATGCGGATGCCAACCTCCTTCTCCAGCGGCAGGAGCTGCTTGAGCATGCTCTCGTACTCCGATGGGCGGATGTCCTCCAGGGACGCACCCCTGCCCGTCGGGACCAGGAAGAACAGGTGGAACTCGGCGGCTCCGAGCTGCTTCGCGGAATTGACCATGTCAGGGATCTGCTCGAGGTTGTTCCGGATGACGGTCGCATTGACCTGGAACTGGAGGCCGGTCTTCCTGCACGCGGCGGCGCCGCTGACGGCGGCCTCGAACGCGCCCTCCACCCTCCTGAGGGAGTCGTGCACCCTCGAGTCGCATCCGTCTAGCGATATCGCGACCCTCGAGACCCCGGAGGAAATCAACTTCCTGGCGACATCCTCGGTGATCAAGGTGCCGTTCGTGCCCATCACGACGCGGAGCCCCCGGGAACGAGCATGGCTGGCGAGTTCGAATATGTCGTCCCTCATGAGCGGCTCGCCACCGCTCAGGACGAGAATGCATTTCGAGACCTGCGAGATGCCGTCGATGAGGCTCTTGCCCTCTTCAGTCGAGAGCTCCTCAGCGCCGGGCAGGTCCTTCGCATCCATGTAACAGTGAGCGCACTTCAGGTTGCATCGGTTAGTGGTGTTCCAGGAAAGTATCCTCGGTTGGAAGCTTCGCGCTAGCGATCTTCTCCCCCCTCAAGTAAACAACGTTAATCCGGAGTCTGGCGAGCTAATGCTCGATTGTATATTAACCCTTTTCCGACAGGATTCGGTGGATTCGTCATGGCCTCCACTTGTGTGCCTCGTCGCTCCAGCAGGTCGGTCTTGCCGAGCAAAAGGTCCCACCTGCCGTTGATTGACCAGTCACTCTACATCCGGCCGGAAGATCACATGAGGGCGCGAAGGACGGCGCAAACGATCAAGCATCTACGAACTGGTCCTCTTCTTGGTCCTGGAGACATATCCGATGGAGGCGAAGACCGCGAGCATCCCGATCACTCCGAACAGCACGCTCGACATCTCGGGTATCTCGATGTCCGTGACCTGGACGTTTGCCTGGGTCTCGCCCGTCAGCCCGCCGCTGTCCATGACCTGGAGGACGACGGTGTAGTTCCCAGGGGTCGTGAACTGGTGGTACGCGATCGGGTCCGAGGACCAGCCGGTGTCCCACACACCATCGCCGTTCCAGTCCCACCTGAACTGCAGCGCCGAGAGTGGGTCCTGGGCGTCGGTAGAGGACGAAGCGTCGAACACGAACACCTGCGTGATGTTCCCGTAGTACGAGTCGACGATGAACGACGCATTCGGAGGCGTGTTCGGGACGGGGAAGGCGTCCGAGAAGACGAACGACAGGTTCGTGGACGCGTTCCAGAAGTAGGAGACATAGACAGTGTTGCCCCTGATGTCGTACCCGACGTCCATGATGCGCTTCCCGCTCAGGTTCCTCAGCGAGCCGTCGCTCATCAGCAGCGTCCGGTTGCCCTCGGTGATGTTGATGTCCGCCAGGTGCCTGCCGGTGGCGTTGAAGGCGATGGTGACCGGCACGCGCCAGTATCCGGCGGCGATCGGGTTGGCCCTTGACACGGTATAGGAGGTGACTGTGGAGTTCGACAGGTAGGGGTCGTACACGACATCGGTGGACCAGCGACCATAGACGTAGCTGGCGACCTCGCCGTCAGTCGCCTTCCAGTTCTCGTAGGTGAAGTTGGTCTTCGGGTTGTCGATCCAGTGCAGCAACATCGTGACAGTCGGGCTCGGGCTGACCACTCCATGGTTGTATATCCTCTGCACGCCCCCGTGAGACGCCGTCCAGAAGATGTTCTGCCACTCAGAGGATGACCAAGTCGCATCATCCGTGTTGGGACCGCGGGCGGCGTCCATGAGGTCATACGGGGTGTATGGGTACCACTGAGAGTCAGGAGCGCCCCACCTCGGCGCGAGAGGCTGTATCCTGGGCCCGTACCACGAGCCCACCAGCGAATGGTTTCCGGGAGCGCCGTTCGCAAAATTGCTCGTGAACCCCATTATCCTCGTGCCCCTGGCATACTCCGCATACATCATCTCCCAGGAACCCGAGTTCCCGGGACATGCGATCGTGATGTAGGAATCCCCAACGCCGACATAGGCTGGATTATCCCATCTGCTCGCGTAGGTGTAGGTATTCTCGAGGGCCGTGTGCCCGACGTCTGAGGCGTTCACCGCAGCGTCCCAGAACCGGGTCGGCCACTGAGTGTAGTCGTGCGGCCAGTGGAGCGCGATCTCCGATTGGGTCGCGAGGATGTCCGATGAGCTGCCTCCAGGTGACGCGCTCATGATGTAGCTGGTCGTGGGGTGGTTGTAGCCGACGTAGGCGTCCACCGCGGCAGTCGCGTTGGTCGAGTCGTCCCTTCCGAAGACCGAGGCCCAGGCCCACCCGTTCCACCACAGCGGAAGCGAGACTTTCTCGTTGGTCAGATTGGCCATCATGGTCACGTACATTCTGTCCTTGACGGTGACGCCATCCGAGGTCACGGAGTAGTTGACCGGCTCGTTCCAGTCGACAGGCAGCGCCAGGTCGGCCTCGTACCTCTGCCTGGCGGCGTTGAACGATGCGCGCACGCCGCCGATGGTGACCGCCGCGTCGGGCATGACGTTCCCGCCGATGTCCGTCAACGATATCCAAACGGGGTCGCCCTTGGTGACGTACTCGTATACGGGTCCGGCCTCGGGGTACCGCGAGTTGAGGCCCCTGAAGCCCAGGTTGTCGATCATCCAGTACCCCAGCTGACCGTAGGTGTACGCGACCGGTATCTGAGCATCCGTCACGAACCTCAGCTTGAAGTCGCTCGGCATCGCGACCGGCAGTGTCACGGTCGCCGATCCCACGATGCCGTCCCCGGTGTGGAATACAGTGATGTTGCAGGTCGATGAATTGTCGACAGAGCTGAATGAGACAGTGTATCTGTCGGGCTGGAAGCCGTATATCGATTCGGAGAGCTGAGGCGTGCCCTGGGAATCGTCGTGCCTGTTCGGATACGAAGGTATCAGGTTGCTCGTCAGGTTGGACCAGGTGCCACTGCTCGCATCGAACGCCCGGACCCTCTCGACCCCGGCAGAAGAGTTCCCCACGTAGAGCGAGACGGCGGTGAAATTGACCGTATCGTTGCACAGGTAGATTATCAGACCGTTCGTCGGAACGGGCCTGTAGACGGCCGTGTACGATGCCGACTCCCTCGTCGGGTACACCTCCGCAGACAGGTTCCATCCTAGCCCATCGTTCACCTTATTGGGCTCGAAGGACACGATCGTCTCGTTGTACTGGTTCTGCCTCGAGAACGTCGCCAATGTCCCGTCAAGGACGACGGACTCTTGGTCTGAGTCGGCGGTGATTAGTTTGAGCCTGCCGCTGGACAACGCGATGCTCGATGGGTTGTGCGTGCCCGTAGGAAGGTCGTACAGGGTCTGGATGGACCCCCAATAGCCCTGCTGCCTCACGTCCATGGTCCAGTTGATGAAGTCGTAGCTGTTGGTATCGTTCACCGTCAGGTTCGCCCAGACGACAGAAGAGGTCACCGGTACCCCTGACAGCTCGCAGTAATTGGACCCGGTCCCCCCGGCGAGGATGGACAGCCAGGAAGCATTCGTCAGGAGCGTCCATGTCACCGAGCCGTTGTCCGGGCCCGACGATGAGAAGTTGTAGTCGTACGCCTGGCCCACGATGGCTACGTTCGCAGGAGACGGCGAGAGCAGGTGAGGGTCACCGCCGAGTATCAAGCTGGAGGCGGGATTGGCGCTTCCCTGACCGACGAACAGAAGGGAGGCCGAGGGGACTACCATCAGCGCGACGAGAGCGACAGACGTTGCTAGTCTTCGGGGCGAGTTCAAAACAGGCAGCCTCCCAGGACGTTCCCAGTTTGTCTGACCAGGGTCTGAAGCGAACTATGATACCACAGCTATATTTGACTTTGCCCTGCAAGACGTACATCTGGCATACTTGCTCCGATGACCCCCGGGAGGCCGCCGGAAGGCGACCGATTGCCACGGAGCGGCCCGCCGCTGGACTTCACCCGGTCTGCCTCGCGGTCGATATGAACTTGATCGACCGGACCCCGCGCACCTTCCGAATCTTGCCGAGGATCTCCCGGAGCCGGGCGTTCTCGCCGCGAGCGATGAACACTTCCATGCACTGCCCCTTCTCGAGGTGCAGATGGAGCATCATCTGGATCTCCTCGTATCGGTGCTGGAGGACTGACAGCTCCCCTCGAGGGCCGATCTCGTCGTAGATCATCGTGATGACTATCTGGTTCTCGCCCTCGGAACTCTCCCACTCGGTCTCATCCACGAACGACCTCATTGCTTCGCGCATCGCATCCGAGCGGGTCCTGAACCCCCTTGTCGTCAGGGCCTCGTCGAATCTGCCCAACAGCTCACCAGGAACGGACATGCTGACAATGGTCATGTGATCAGCCGACCAAGGAGCATTTCCGCTGGTATTTCTATGTTATTAACGGATCGGCCTGCGTCGAATAAGGCCCTTCACAACCTCTTCAAGGACTTCAGGATAGACTCCGGGTGCGTAACCAGGGCCGCCCTGACCTCCTCGGGGAGCATGCCCGCCCCTCTCGCAACGGTCGTCGCGAAGGCCATCGTGCTCAGGTCGTCGGGAGAGTGGGCGTCCGTGTTCACGAGGAGCTTCGCCTTTGACTCCCGCGCCATCTGGACGACATAGCCGTTGCCGAGGGAGTGCCCCTTTCTGCAGGATACCTCGAGGAACACCCCGTTCTTGGCCGCCAGCTCGGCCTCATCAATCGTCAGCATGCCCGGGTGCGCGAGTATGTCCACCTCCGGATTGGAGACGGCCTTCAGGTTGGTGCCCTTCTCGACAGGCTCCACAGGGGTCTCACCGTGGATGACTATGAGTTCGGCGCCGGCCTTGCGCGACTTCCTGATCGCGTCGTCCATGTGCTTGACGGGCACGTGCGTCAGCTCGACCCCGGGGATCGCCTCAATGCCCCACGCCTCGGCCTTCTCGCAGTCCTTCGTCACGGACTCGACTATCCAATCGATGTTGGAGAAGGAGGTGTGATCGGTGATCGCTATCGCCCTGTGGTCCGAGTACGCCGCCCTGCGGATCAGCTCCATCGGCAGGAGCTCGCCGTCGCTCATCGTCGTGTGCATGTGGAAGTCGCATCTGCGCGCCCTCATTTCCTTCTGCCCTCCAATTCGGTGTAGATGTCCTGCATCGATATGCCCTCGTCGTACAAAAGGACCATCAGGTGGTACAGGAGGTCGGCCGACTCGTAGATGACCTGCTCCCTGCTCCGGTCCTTCGCTGCGAGGATCACCTCGGAGCTCTCCTCGCCGATCTTCTTGAGGAGCAGGTTCCTGTTCTTCAGGAGCTTGGCGGTATAGCTGGATTCCGATCCCTTCGACCTCCTGTCTTCGAACACCTTCCAGAGGACAGAGACGATGTCGCCCGGAGGGACAGGGTCCTTCGAGAAGCACGAGTAGTTGCCCGTGTGGCACGCGTTGCCCGTCTGCTCGACCCTCGCCAGCATCGCGTCCCCGTCGCAGTCCGTCTTCAGCTCCACCAGCTTCTGGACGTTGCCCGACGTCTCGCCCTTCTTCCACAGGGCGTCCCTCGAACGGCTCCAGTAGTGCATGTACCCGGTCTGCTTCGTCAGCGCCAAGGACTCGTCGTTCATGTACGCCAGCATCAGGACGTTGTTGTTCTTGACGTCCTGGACCACTACCGGTATCAGACCTCCGTCCCCGCTCATGTCTCCACGACCTTCCTGACCAGGATGCCTTCGGCCTCGAGCGCCCTCTTCACGTCAGCGACCGTGAGCTCGCCGTAGTGGAATATCGAGGCCGCGAGGGCCGCGTCCGCCTCCCCGCGCTTGAGGACATCGACTATGTGCTCTGTCCTTCCGCAGCCGCCGGACGCGATCACGGGCACATGCACTGACCTCACAACCGCGCGCGTCAGCTCGATGTCGTACCCGTTCTTCGTGCCGTCGGCGTCCATGCTCGTGAGGAGTATCTCTCCTGCCCCGCGCTCCGCGGCCTCCTTGGCCCACGCGACCGCGTCCAGCCCGGTCGCCCTCGATCCCGAGCGCGTATAGACCTCCCATCCGTCACCCTTCCTCTTAGCGTCGATAGCGACGACGACGCATTGGCTCCCGAACGCCTCGGCGCACCTGGAGATCAGCTTCGGGTCCTCTACCGCCGCAGAGTTGATCGATGCCTTGTCCGCGCCGGCCAATAGGTTGGCCCGCACGTCCTCGAACGACCTGATGCCGCCTCCGACCGTGAGCGGGATGAACAGGTTCTCGGCGGTCTTCCGGACCGCGGACCTCATCGTCCCGAGGCCCGATACGGAGGCGTTCACATCGAGGAACACGATCTCGTCCGCGCCCTGCCTCTGGTACTCGACTGCGAGTGTGGGCGGGTCCCCCACGCTCCTGAGGCCCTTGAAGCATATCCCCTTGACCACGGCCCCGTCCTTGACATCGAGGCAGGGGATGATGCGCTTCGTCAGCGGCATCAGCCGGCCCTCCATCTGACGGTCGACTTCGTCGATACCACGGTCGGGGACAGGGACATCGCATCCTTGAGCGCCATGCCCAGGGCCTTGAAGGTCGCCTCCACGATATGGTGAGGGTCCTTCCCACGGATCACCATCGTGTGCAGAGTGGCCCTCAGCTCCATCACGAAGGATCGCAGGAAGTGCTCGTACATCTGGTCCGGCAGATCGATGTGCACGAACGGCCGGTCGATAAGGTCGACAGTGACCTGCACCAAGGCCTCGTCCATCGGCACGGTCGCGCTCGCGATGCGTTTGACCGGGGTGACACCCATGGCCTTTGCATAGGCGCGGCCGACGGCGATCGCCACGTCCTCGATCAGGTGATGCTCGATGTCGCCGCGCGCGTATATGCGCAGATCCGCGCCCGAGTACCTCGCAAGGGTCTCGATCATGTGCCTCAGGAACGGGTCCGGGATGTCGCACCTGCACTCTCCCGCGCCGTCGAGTTCCACCTTGACGCGCACCTTCGTCTCCTTCGTCTCCCGGGTCAGCTCGGCAGCCCTGCCCTGCCTCTTCGCGATCATCTGAAGAACCTCACCGCCTTCTTGAAATCGATGTTGCCAGTGTATATCGCCATCCCCACGACCGCGGAGTGCACGCCCATCATCCTGAGCTGGTCCAGGTCGCTCATGCTGGTTATGCCGCCTGACACGATGAGCGGCTTCTCGGTCGACTCACGCAGGGCCCTGATCGGGACCGGGTCTATGCCGGCGAGCCTGCCCTCGACCTCGACGTTGGTGTACAGGAAACCGAATATCGGGAGGTCGGACAGGTCTTCCGCAAGCTCTAGCAGGTCCTTCCCCGAGCCTTGCTGCCATCCCTCGACCATCACCTCGTTCGCGACGGAGTCCACGGCCACGACTATGCCCTCAGAATACTGGCGCGAGAGCTCTTCCACGAATTTGCGGTCCCTGACGGCCTTGGTACCCACGACTATGCGTTCGCACCCGACGTCGAACAGCCTCTGGGCCTGCTCGAGCGTCCTGATGCCTCCGCCGACCTGAACGGGTATCGACAAGTCCGCTGCGATCATCTCGATGATGCCGACGTTGTTCCCCGTCCCCAGGGCGGAGTCGAGGTCGATGATGTGAATCATCTCGGCGCCATCGGTCTGCCATCTCCTGGCCACGCCGAGGGCGTCGTCTATGCTGACCTTCTCCGTGCCTGGCTTTCCCCCCACGAGCTGCACGCACTTGCCGTCCTTGATGTCCAGCGCCGGCAGGACCTTCATATCGCATCCTCCGCGATCTTGACGAAGTTGGAGAGCACCTTCAGCCCCGGGAGGCCGCTCTTCTCCGGGTGGAACTGGACGCCGCACACCGCGCCCTTGCGGACTGCTGAGGCGAACCGCTCGCCGTACTCCGTCTCCCCGATGGTCACTTCCTCCTCGGGACGGCACACGTAGGAGTTCGCGAAATAAAACTCCGACCCCGGCGGGACACCGTCGAAGAGCGGGTCGTCATCCCAGGACACCTCGTTCCAGCCCATGTGTGGCACTCTGGCCGCACTGAGCCTCTCCACCTCTCCCTTGAACACGCTCAGTCCATCCCCGGGAGACTCCTCGCTCCTCTCGAACATGATCTGCATTCCAAGGCAGACGCCGAGCGCCGGTGTCCCGGACGTGATGGACCTCCTGATGGACTCGGACGCCGGCCCGAGCTTCTCCACAGCGGCTCCAAAGGCCCCCACGCCGGGGAACACGATGCACTCCGAGCCCGCGAGCCTGGACATGTCCTTGACGACACGAATCTTCGCGCCTGACCGCTCGATGGCCTTCGATATGCTGTGCAGGTTGCCCACCCCGTAGTCCGCGATCGACACCATCATCTCGCGACACCTTCCAAGTAGCGGTCAAGCCTGACAAGCAGCTTGTCGAGCATCGGCCTCGGGCCGATGGTGATCCGGATGTGGTTCTCCAGGAGCGGGTACGAGTTCAGGTCCCTGATCGCCACGCCCTCGGCCCTCAGGGCAGACACCAGGTCCGGCCCCTTGACGGGGCACTTGCACAGCAGGAAGTTGCAGCTCGATGGGTAGACCTTGAAGCCGAGCCCCTCGAGCTTGGGCCGCAGATAGGATATCTCGCCGCGCACTCTCGACACGACCGAGTTCACCCAGTCGTGGTTGTCCAATGCCTTCACGGCGACGGCTTCCGAGAACGAGTTGAGCCCGAACGGAGTCCTGAACTGGCGTAGCTCGTCCACTATCTCCTTCCTGGCAATCGCGAACCCCACCCTGAGGCCGGCGGCACCGTAGGCCTTCGAGAGCGTCCGAACGTCGATCCCTGTCTGACTGTCCATCACGTCCTTGAGCGTCGAGGTCCCGGCGAAGTCCGAGTACGCCTCGTCTATCATCACCACGCCCGACGCCTGGACGAGCAGCCTCCTGACTGCCGCGGGATCGAAGAGGTTCGCCGTCGGGTTGTTGGGCTGGCATATCGAGATGATCTTGGGCCTCTCCTCCAGGATCGCATCCGCGGGCAGGGAGAATTCCTGCCCGAGGACCTTCTCGACCGGCCTCGCGAGGTGGAGGTTCGCATAGAATTTGTACATGCTGAATGTGGGAGTCGGCGAGCAGAACACGTCGCCGGGGTTGAGGAAGCATTTCGAAGCGATGTCGAGTATCTCGTCGGAACCGTTCCCCACGATGACCTCGTCCGCAGAGACGCCGAACTCCGAGGCGATCCTCTCCCTCAGCGATCTCGAGCTCTCGCTGGGGTAGGATGACAGCCTGCTGAAGTCGAACGACTCGGCGACCTCCTGTATCGCGGGGTTCGCCCCGAAGAGGTTGGCGTTGTCGTTCAGGAGGACCATGTCGTCCCCGGAAAGCGAGTACGAGGGCTTGGTCAGGGCCTCGAGCGTTCTTCGTTTCAATTCCCCGATCGACGGCATCATCTCACCCTCCAGTGCGCGCGCGCGACAGCCGCATCCGCGTGCGCATGCAGCCCTTCGGCACGGGCCAGAACATCTACCACTCTCGAAAGCTTTGCTGCGCCGTCCCTGTTGATGCCCTGATACGGAATTACTTTGAGGAAGTCGAACACGGACAGGGAGGACCGCATCGAGGCGGTCCCCGCGGTCGGGAGGATGTGATTCGGCCCTGAGCAGTAGTCGCCGAACACCACGGATGACCACCCACCGAGGAAGACGGAGCCAGCGTTGGTTATCTTGCCGAAGACCACCTTCGGATTCTCTGTGTCTATGAGCAGGTGCTCCGGGGCGTACTCGTTGGAGAACTCAATCGCCCGTCCGATGCTGTCCGCTACGACGAATATCGCACCGTTCTCGGCCGCCTTCGATGCGATCGGCTCCCTCGGGGTGCGCGCGATCAGCTCACCGAGCCGGGCCCTCGCCTCTTCAGCGACGGCCTGAGACGCGGACACCAGAACCGCCCGGGCCATCGGATCGTGCTCCAGCTGCGCCAGCATGTCCCACGCGACCATCTGAGGGTCCGCCTTCGAGTCCGCGATTATGAGGACCTCGGAGGGGCCCGCGAGGAAATCTATCTCGCAATCCGCCCTCACCAGCATCTTAGCGGCGGACACGATCATGCTCCCTGGCCCGACTATCTTCTGCACCCGGCGCACCGATTTCGTGCCGTACGCCAACGCCGCGACCGCGTGAGCTCCCCCGACGGGGTGTACCTCTCGGACGCCGCATAGGTGGGCCGCCGCGAGGATTTCGCTCGAGACCGAAGGACCCTTGGCCGGCGTGCAGATTGAGACCTCCTTGACCCCCGCCACCTTTGCTGGGATGCAGGCCATGAGCACGGAGGACATGTACGCCGCGGTGCCCCCGGGTACGTACACGCCCACCCTCTCCAGAGGAACGACCTTCTGGCCGTACACTCCGTTCAGGTCGCCGAACTCGAACGACGCGAGCTTCTGCCTGGAGTGGAACTCCTCTATCCGCCTGCGGCAGACCTCGAGGGCGTCAATGATTCCCTTGGGGACCTTGCCGACCGAGCCGGCAATCTCCCCCTCGGGCACGGTGAGCGAGGTCCCGGAATACCGGTCGAACTCCTTCGCGAAGCCCAGGAGCGAGGCGTCGCCCCCGCGCCTGACGGAATCGATTATCGCCCTGGCCCTTCCGATCGCCTCGGTCATGTCGGTGCTGCCACGCGACAGGACCGACCTCCTGTCGGCCTCCGTCATTGCGCTCAGCCGGTACTCGATCATGTCAGAGTACCATCCTGTCAATCGGCACGACCAGTATTCCGGTGGCGCCCACGCTCTTCAGCATCGAGATCACTCCGTTGACCTCGTCCTCGTTCGTGACGGCGTGGATTGCGACCATGTCATCCCTGCCCATGATGTTCATGACGGTCGGGCCAGAGACCCCGGGAAGGAGCGTCTTGAGGCTCGGCAGGCTGGCCTTGGGCACGTTGGCCATGAGGTAGCGCTTCCTCGACGCGTTCATCACGCTCTCGATGGCGCTCGTGACCTCCTCGATCCGGGCGCGCTTCTCCTCCATCGACCTCTTGTTCCCGATGAGCACGGCGACGGATTCGAGTATCACGCCCACCTCCTTCAGGTGGTTCAGTTTCAGGGTCGAGCCCGTCTCTGCGAGATCGACTATCATGTCAGCAAGGCCGATCTGCGGGGCGACCTCCGCCGCCCCCGACACCTCCGCGACCTTCACCTGCAACCCCTTTCCCGCGAAGAACGCCCTCGTCAGGTTCGGAAAGCATGTCGCGACGGTGCTCCCGTCGCGGACATCGCTCACATCGTCGATGGCCGACTCGTCCGGCACCGCGACGACGAGCCTGCACCGGCCGAAGTCGAGGCCCATGAGCTGCTGCACGTCCCTCCCAGTCTCGCTGACGAGGTCAAGTCCGGTTATCCCCAGGTCAGCGGCGCCCATCTCCACGAACTCAGGTATGTCCTGGGCCCTGGCGAGGAGTATCTGGTACCTCCCCTTCCCGAACTCTGCGAGGAGCGTGCGGTTGCTCGACTCGGGCACGGGGAACCCTATCCTGTTCATCAGCCTGATCGCGCTCTGGTTCAGCCTTCCCTTGTTCGGGAGGGCGATCCTGACCATCGTCATCTCAACACGCCTCCGGATGCCAGGCCCGCCAGAGCTCCCTCTGCGAGGAAGACATCGAGAATCGCTTCGGCGCGCAGGCTGGTGCGGGTGAGCCTACCCGTGAAGGCAATCAAACATGACCTTCTCGTCCGCCATGTCCGTGCGCCTCTAGCACTGTGCCCAAGCCCTGATTGGTATTTATTGATTCTGTCCGAGGGGCAACACTGGATGCATCTGATTGTACATTGGGGGGTGCCGAGACAATCCTGCAGACGCCCGCGCCCTGACATTATCATCGTTGGGAACGACGCCCAATAGCTTCATATTCGCACATCGACCTGCGCTCACTGGGACGAATTCCGGAGGGTGTCCGGAGGACTCGACCCAGCTAGCTGGACGAGATGACAGGAGAGGAAAAGGCGAACAAGAGCCCAGGCCAGGAAAGGAACTTGTCCGTGGCCAGCATCTTGGAGGTCACGTCCGATTTCCTTTATGTCGAGAGCGTGGACGCCATCCTCCAGAAGATCGTCAAGACCGTCTCGGAGACATATGGGCTCGCGCGGGTGCACGTCGGCATCCGAGAGGACGAGACCGGCCTCTTCAGCGTCAGGGCCGCGTACGGCTTCGACCAGAAGACCGAGGAGCAGCTGAAGAGGGTCAAGTACACGAACGAGAGGATGAACAGGGACCTCAAGCCGGAGCTCAAGATCGGAAGGAACGCGTACTATGTTCCGGCCGAGGATTGGGAGCCGGACGAAGAGGACATGATGTTCGTGGCCCATCCCGAGAGGTTGGACCGCGCCCGGAGCCTCCCGGACGACTGGCTCGAGTGCGACTACATCGACTTCCTGATGTACGAGAAGGACGGGAGCCTGCTCGGATACCTGGAGATCGACGAGCCCGACGATCACAAGGTCCCCTCCGAGGAGACCATCAGGGCGATAGAGGTCTTCACCGACCTCGCGGCGATCGCGATCCAGAACGCGAGGCTCTACAGCAAGGTGCGCGACGAGGGCAAGAAGATCGAGCTGCTCCTGGACCTCATAGGGCACGATGTGAACAACTACGCGCAGGCGGTCAGCGGGTTCATCGAGCTGGCGATGGCCCGTTCGGACGTACCACAGCCCGCGCGCAAGAGCCTCGCGAAGGCCCATGACCAGGTCCTCAACCTGAACAAGCTCGTCAGGAACGTGAAGGTCTATGCGAAGGTGGAGTCTCCGAGCGCGAGGGAGGTCCACTCGCTCGACATCCTCGACATCATCAAGGAGGCCTTCGAGACAGTTCAGTCATCCACTCGGAACAAGAGCGTCGTGATGGTGCTGGAGGACGACGGGACGAAGAAGTGCTCGGACATGAACCACCTCGCCAAGGACATCTTCGTGAACCTCTTCTCGAACGCGGTCAAGTTCGACGACCATGAGACCGTGGAGATCGGGGTGGACCTCAGGGGCGTGACCAAGGATAGGCTAGAGTACTGGCAGGTCTCGGTCTCCGACCACGGGCCGGGGATAGATGACTCCCTGAAGACGGCAATATTCGACAGGTTCATCCAGGGACCTTCGGCATCCATCGGGAGCGGCCTGGGCCTTCACATCGCGAAGACGCTTGTCGGGACCTTCAAAGGAAGGATCTGGGTCGAGGACAGGGTCCAGGGCGAGCCCTCCAAGGGGAGCGTCTTCAGGGTCCTTCTGCCAGAATCAAAGTGCGTGGTCTAGCTAGGGTATACAACGCCCAGGACCAGCACCAGGACCGACACGCCTATGCACAGGCCGACGACGATCCACGGGTTGACCTTCAGGGCCTTGTCGTCCTCTGAGTCGAAGTACCGGATGAGACCGGCTGCCGAGTGAAATCCTTCGCCCTTCTTATTCTTCGCCATCCGTCTCGAGCCACCTATTGAAGGATTCGATATTTAAACGTTTACTGCAGGATTCGAGGCGCCGGGAGCCGTCCAGATGTCGATAGCCCTTCTTGTCGACATGAGGATAATTATTATATAATCACTAAACAAATTGTGATGTCCCTGTCTGGCCAAGCGGACGGAGCTCCGCATGCGGCGGAACAGGCGCGCAGTTGGCTCGTGGCCGAATGCGGCTGAAGGAGGGTCTACCATAGCAACGGTGTTCCTAGTCGACGACGAAAAGTTCATCGTCGACCTCTACAAGGATATCTTGGAGGCGAACGGCCACACCGTCATCGCTGTGGCGTCCGACGGCGAGGAAGCGGTCCAGAAGTACAAGGAGATGAAGGAGAAGCCCGTGGTCATCATCATGGACCAGAGGATGCCGGTCAAGGACGGCGTCAGCGCGACGCAGGAGATCCTCAAAATAAACCCCAAGGCCACGATATTCTTCGGAAGCGCGGACCTCCACATCGAGAAGGAGGCCATGGCCGCGGGCGCGAAGGGGTTCCTTCTGAAACCATTCAGGATCGAGGAGCTCTTGGAAGCGATAAGCGAGGCAGCGAGCTCCCAGGCTAAGAGTTAGCGAAGCTGGTCCCGCAGCTACTGGCTTCGCCCGATTTTGACGAGATGAGAGACATGAACGAGAGTGAGAACACGAGAGAAGAGAGGTGCGCGAGCGGCCTATGTTTAAGTAGGCCGGCAGGATATCAGACGACTGCACCCCGCAGGGGCGATGAGTGATGGCAGAAGACGAGAGCGACCTCAAGGCGCAGAGGAGGAGGAAGCTCAAGGATCTCCAGGCGAAGGGGCTGGACCCGTTCGCTAGGTACAGGTTCGATCGGACGCACGGCACCGCGAGCCTCAAGAAGGCCTTCGAGAAGGTGGGCGCCGACCGGAGCTCGGAGGAGGTCCGGATAGCCGGCAGGCTGATGGGCATGAGGCTCCACGGAAAGGCTGGCTTCGCGGACCTCTCGGACAGGGACGGCCGGGTGCAGGTATACTTCAAGCTCGACGACCTCGGCAAGGAGAAGTTCGAGCTGTTCAAGACCCTCGAGATCGGGGACGTCGTGGGCCTTACGGGCAACGTATTCCGGACCAAGATGGGCGAGATCACGGTCGCGATCAGGGAGTTCGAGATACTGTCGAAGGCGATCATGCCGTACCCCGAGAAGTTCCACGGGCTCCAGGACGTACAGATGAGGTACCGGCAGCGGTACCTCGACCTGATCATGAACCAGGACGTCCGCGAGAAGTTCATCACGAGGAGCAGGATGATCGCGTTCATGCGCGACTGGCTCAACGAGCGGGGGTTCCTGGAGGTCGAGACGCCGATCCTGCAGCCTCTCTACGGAGGCGCGCTCGCGCGCCCGTTCAAGACGCACCACAACTTCCTGGACATGGACCTATACCTCAGGATAGCGACCGAGCTGTACCTGAAGAGGTGCATAGTCGGGGACCTCGAGAAGGTCTACGAGATAGGCCACAACTTCAGGAACGAGGACATCGACGCGCAGCACTATCCAGAGTACACGTCCATGGAGCTGTACCAGGCGTACGCTGACTACACGGACATCATGGACCTGACGGAGTCGCTCCTCTACGACACCGCGAAGCACCTGCTCGGCACCGACCAGATCAAGTACGGGGACAAGACCCTGGACTTCTCGAGGCCGTGGGCGAGGATCACCATGCACGATGCCATCCAGAAGTACCTCGGCCTGGACATCGAGAAGCTCAAGACGCTCGAGGACGCGAAGGAGGCCGCGAAGAAGCTCGGCGTCAGGGACATCGACGGGTGTCACCAGCTCGGGCTGGCGATCTTCGAGATCTTCGACCAGAAGGTGCAGCCGCTGATCATCAACCCGACCTTCGTGATAGACCACCCGATCGAGATCTCCCCGCTGGCCAAGAGGAAGAGGGGCAACCCATCCCTTGTGGAGCGGTTCGAGCTGTTCATCAACGGCTGGGAGTTCGCCAATGCGTACTCTGAGCTGAACGACCCCGAGGAGCAGGAGCAGAGGTTCAGGGAGCAGGACAGGCTGAAGCAGGAGGGCGACGAGGAGGCGCACCCGATAGACATGGACTACGTCCAGGCGCTGGAGTGCGGCCTTCCGCCGACCGGAGGCCTCGGGATAGGCATAGACCGGTTCGCGATGCTCATGACCAACTCGCCGTCGATCAAGGAAGTCATCCTGTTCCCCCATATGAAGCCGGAATCGGTCTAGAAGGGTCTGATGATGGATGCCGGAGGCACGGTCATCGAACGCCTTGACCCTTCCAGGCTCGACGAGCTCATAGAGGTCCAGACCGAGATCTTCACGGACTACATCATGCCGATGAAGGTCACGCGGGAGTTCTTCCTCGATTTCCTCATGTCCGTCGGAGGGGACCTGAGGAACGTCTTGGTCGCGACCAGGAACGGGAAGATTGTGGGATACATCAACCCCGTCATCGACGCCAGGGAGGGGTGGATCGGCGGAGTCGGGGTCGTGCCCTCGCTCAGGAAGAGGGGCATCGGCACCATGCTGATGAAGGCCGGGGAGGAGCTCTGCAGGTCGAAGGGGGTCTCGGACCTGTACCTCGAGGTCATCGAAGGCAACAACCGGGCGCAGAAGCTCTACCAGAGGCTCGGCTTCTCCGCCACCCGGAAGTTCCTGACGGCCGAGGGGAGGCCGACCAAGTTCGAGGGGTTCGGGGCAATGCCCGGCCGCGCGAGCATGTCGGATATCATCGCGCTCCATGCGAAAAGCTACAAGGACACCTGCTGGCAGAGGAGGAAGATCGAGTCGCTGGTTCAGTCCGCGCGTGCGTCCGACTGTTACAAGGTGGAAGGTGGGTTCGTCATGACCAGGACGGTCGACACGAGCGGGTTCATACCGTTCCTTGGAGTGCTTCCTGAGACGAGGGGGAAGGGCATCGGGACCTCCTTGGCCAGGTTCGCGCTGAGCCGGCTATGGGAGCAGGGGGCGTTCAAGGTCGTGCTGTACAACGTGAACGAGGACCTGCCCACGCAGCGGATGCTGGACAAGTTCGATTTCAAGGTGACGATGAAGCAGGTCGAGATGTTCAGGAGGATCTGATTCCGACGGCTTAAGGCGAAATGCCAATAAGCAACGCGGTTTCTAGCATCGCCAAGGAGGTAGCACGATGTTCTCCCACTGCCCGGGATCGAGGATCTTCTCCGAGCCCGTACCAGAGCCCATCATCTGTCCCCACTGCGGCAAGGAGGTGGAGATATTCACCAACGAGCAGTCGATGAGATGCTACTTCTGCGGCGGGCTCGTGACCAGGGAGCGGCACCCCAGCTGCTTCGACTGGTGCAAGTACGCCGACATATGCAGGGCGCACATAGAGGCCGAGAGAAAGAAGATATGAGGCCGCGGCCTACGCGGACTTCATCTGAGCGAACTTCTCGTCGTCGGCCCACTTCTTGGCGACCCAGTTCTGCAGCTTCTGGATGTCCGCCTCGGTCATGTGCCTGAACCTGCCCTGGAGCTTGAGGTACTCCGAGACTGGGGTCATCTTGGGCCTCTTGTTGATCGTGACCTTGCCGTTCTCCATCTCGTAGAGCGTCCACATGCCGGTATCTACCGCGAGCTTGCACAGCTCGATCGTCTTCGCGGTGTCCGACCTCCAGCCGGTCGGGCACGGCGTGAACACCTGGATGAACCTGAAGCCCTTCATCTTCTTGGCCTTCTCGAACTTCGTGATGAAGTCCTGGATGTGGCCGACCGATGCGGTCGCGACATACGGCACGTTGTGGGCCATCATTATCTGGGGCATGTCCTTCTTGAAGTTCGACTTGCCAGCCTTGACCTTCCCGACAGGGGTCGTGGTGGTCCACGCGCCGAACGGGGTCGAGCCCGACCTCTGTATGCCAGTGTTCATGTACGCCTCGTTGTCGTACATCACGTAGAGCATGTCCTCGTTCCTCTCGGCGCACCCGGACAGCGATTGGATTCCGATATCGGCCGTGCCGCCGTCCCCGGCGATGCCCATCACGAGCGTGTGGTCGTTCCCCTGCATCCTCAGGCCCCTCGAGACTCCGGCGGCGCACACCGCGGTGTTCTCGAAGGCGACATGGTGGAACGGCACCTTCCACGCGACGAGCGGATAGGTCGCGCCGAATATCAGTAGGCAGCAGGCAGGGTTCACGACGACCGTGTCCTGGCCCAGGATCTTCATCATGTTCCTCACGGCCACCGCGGCGCCGCAGCCAGCGCAGGCCGTGTGCCCTCGGGTGAACAGCTCCTCGTCCGGGAGCTCCTTCAGCTTCATTGCTCCACCCCCCTCGTGCCCATCCAAGTGATGTCCTTCCTCGCCTTGCCGGTCCTCGCGGCCTCGAAGAGCCGCTCGTACATGAACCTGATATCAGCGCTCGACACATCCCTTCCGCCAAGCCCTCCGATGAAGTCCATGATGGGGATGTTGAGGCCATAAGCGGCGTTCCTGAACTCGATGAACGAGGGCCCGGCCACGCCGTACGACACGGCCCGGTCGAACACTCCGACCGCCTTCACCTTCTCGGCGATCTTCCTCATCTGTTCGGTCGGATACGGCCTCCAGAACCTCAGCTTGATCAGGCCGACCTTCTTGCCTTCGGCTCTCATCTCGTCGACGACCTCGTGCGCGGTTGCGCTCGCGGTCCCGATCGTGACAAGGACGACATCTGCATCGTCGACCATGTACGGGTCGATCATGCCGCCGTGGTTCCTGCCGAACTGCTTCACGAACGCGGAATTGACCTCCTCGACCACCTGGGGCACCTGGCGCATCGCGTGGTCCATGTTCCACCTGACCTCCATCATGTACTCGGGCGGGACGAACGGCCCGATGACGTTCGGCGCCAACGGGTTCAGGACATGGCTCGGCGGGACGTACTTGGGAACGAACTTGTCCGCCTCCGCCATCTCCGCCAGCTCGACCGGTTCGACCGTGTGCGAGAGGATGAACGCATCGAGTCCGACCGTCATTGGCAACGCGACCCTCTTGTCCTCCGCGATCCTGAAGGATTGGAGGACCATGTCGTGGACCTCCTGGTTGTTGTCGCAGAACATCTGTATCCAGCCGGAGTCGCGCTCGGGCATTATGTCGTTGTGCTCGACCCATATGTTGATCGGCGCGGCGATCGTCCTGTTCACGACGGCCATCACGATCGGAAGCCTCAGTCCGGAGGCTATTGGCAGGATCTCATGCATAAGGGCGAGCCCCTGGGACGACGTCGCGGTGAATGTCCTGATGCCTGTTGCGCTCGCGGACACGCACGCGCTCATCGCGGAGTGCTCGCTCTCGACCTCCATGTACGCGCAGTCAAGTTCGCCGTTGTTGACGAACTCGGAGAGGTGCTCGACGATGAAGGTCTGAGGGGTGATTGGATAGGCGGCGACTGTCTTCACGCGGGCCCGCATCGCAGCATAAGCGGCTGCATAGTTGCCAGTGACGACCTTCTTCAGTGCCATTCCATCACCTCACCATCTTGAGGGCGTCGGCGGGGCACTCGTTAGCGCAAATCCCGCAGCCCTTGCAGTACTCCATGTCGAATTCCATCCTGTCTTCCTTCCTGTAGATGCATCCTTCCGGGCAGTAGAACCAGCAGAAGTTGCACATGGTGCACTTCTCCTTGTCGTACTCTGGGTGAAAGACCTTCCAGCTGCCCGTCTTGTTCTCCACGAACGATCCAGGACCGACCAGCCCGGCCTCGGTCTTCATCGGCAGTGAGGCGGCACCGATTGGCATCTCGCTCACGTCAGGTAGCCACTTCTTCGCGGTCGTCAGAACCCTATGCCCGTGCGACTCGCCGACCACGGTCCGGTCGTAAGCGGTCCTGGCAGCCTTCGCGTTCAGGTCGCCTACCTTCGGGCCAAGCCTGTCGCCGAATATCTGAATGATGCCCTTCTCGATGGACTCGATTTTGACGAGCCCGGTTGCCTTCGCGAAGGCGCCTAAGATAGCGGAGTTCGTCGCGGGCTGCTTCAGGACCTCGAGCGCGACGCTCGTGGCGTCGACCGTTGCTAGCTTGACGTCCATGCCGACATCGATCTCGCCCGGACTCTTCGCAGAGTTGACGATGACGATGCCTCCCTTCTTCAGGCCCTCGACGACGTTCACGCCCTCGATCAGGGACTCGTCGAGCACGACCACGAAGTCGGGCTCCTGAACCTGAGTCTTCCTGTAGATCTTCTTCTTGTCGATCCTAGTGAATGCGAGCACGGGTGCGCCACGCCTCTCAGCTCCGAAAAACGGGAACGCAGTGGCGTAGCCTCCTTCTTGGAAGGCCGCGCTCGCGAGTGCTTGCGCCGCCATGACCGCGCCTTGACCGCCGCGGCCATGGAATCGAACCTCGTACATCCTATAAGCCTCGCTGGCTTTTTGTATGGGAGGCTCTACCTTAAGACTTTCGTTTTTACCCGTATTGGCCCGCTGGATGGCCAGATGGGACGCTCTTGACGAAATTGCGACTATTAGAGATGCCCATAATCGAGCGTCGATATTTCCTCAATCCGAGAGGTCGAAAAGGACACAGCGCCGGAACCTCGAACAAGGCCCGAGCGGCCCTTATCCCGGACGTAGCGGCGGCGTCAGGGCGACACGACGGGAGTCGGCTCAGTAGCTCATGACTACAATCCTGCAGGAGACGCATCTGAAGGCATTCGTGTTGGTGTTCGAGACGAACAGCGATCCGCGCTGGAGCGGCTCACCCGCGTAGGGCCAGAAGTACGCCTCGGAATCCGACCACCTGAGCCCCCGGAAATAGCCCTCGTTCGGGAATACCAGGAACCCTCGGGCCATGGGCTTGCCGCATGCTGGACAGTGGAGAGTCTCCAGAGCCACCGAGACCACCGGCTGAGGCTCCGACGCACCCTTCACTGGGAGAGGCGCGTCGCATTCTCTGCACAGTCGGTCCGATGAGAGGTTCTTGCGCCCGCATGCCTCGCAGTAGACGAATGGCGATCTGATGGGTTTGTGGCATGAATGGCACTCGGTATCTCCCTGCGGATTCTCAGCATCGCAGTAGGGGCAGTTGAAGACCTTTGAATCGGTGCTCCTGACTGTCTTCAGCTCGGAACCGCACTTCTTGCAGAAGAGCTCGTTGCTCTCGTTGTTCGAACCACACTTCGGGCACCGCATGATAACCGCAGCAACCTCCGATCGCCTCGCACCGACTTAGCAATTTCCTAGGACGTCCGCTGTCATCCCCTCCCCCACCTCCGGATCGGCGCCGTCCCATAGAACGACCTATTGAGTCACCAAGCGAAGTCGAGCAAACCTTTTTGGAGGAAGCAAGGGATTTGGAGCGCGATGGCCAAGAAGCAGCCCGAGGGCATCACGCTCAAGGTGGCCCGGGCCCACCACCAGTCGGAGGTCGGCCTGGGAAGGGCGAGGATCGACACCCAAACCAGAAAGGTCTTGAACGCCGATGTCGGAGAGATCATCGAGATCGCCGGCAAGAAGAAGACGGCCGCCAAGGTCTTCAGAGCGGCCCACGAGGACGAGGGTCAGGGGATCATTAGGATAGATGGGATGATCAGAGGCAACGCGGGCGTGTCCATCGGCGAGAAGGTCACGGTCACGAAGGCCGTCGCCCAGAACGCGCAGAAGATCATCGTCGCTCCGAAGATCCCGCAGGGCAAGCGGGTCAGGTTCGGCCAAGGGGTCGAGGGCCTCTTCAAGAAGGGCCTGCTCAACAGGGCGGTCATCAAGGGCGACGAGATCATCATACCGAACATAGCGCTGATGGGGGGATTTCTTCCGTTCGTCGTCGTCTCCACCACTCCCGGCGGCATAGTCCAGGTGACGGAGGGCACGGACCTCTCGGTGAAGACCGAGCCTGTCGAGGTCACCCAGATAGAGAGGCCTTCAGCGACCTACGAGGACATCGGGGGGCTGGAGGAGGAGCTGCAGCGCATCAGGGAGATGATCGAACTCCCGCTCAAGCATCCGGAGGTATTCTCGAGGCTCGGCATAGACCCGCCCAAGGGAGTGCTTCTCTACGGACCGCCTGGGACTGGCAAGACGCTGATTGCCAGGGCGGTCGCGAACGAGGCCGGGGCGAACTTCTACTCCATACAGGGCCCGGAGATAATGTCCAAGTTCTACGGCCAGAGCGAGGAGCGCCTAAGGGACATGTTCACGGAAGCGGAGAAGAACGCCCCGTCCGTGGTGTTCATCGACGAGCTGGACTCCATAGCGCCGAAGAGGGACGAGGTACAGGGCGAGGTCGAGCGAAGGGTCGTCGCCCAGCTGCTGACCCTGATGGACGGACTCACCGCCAGGGGCAACGTCATCGTCATCGCGGCGACCAACAGGGAGGAGGCGATAGACCCGGCACTGAGGAGGCCGGGGAGGTTCGACCGGGAGATCGAGATCGGCGTCCCGACCGTCGCCGCCCGCCAGGAGATCATGCAGATCCATACCAGGGGCATGCCGCTCGAGGAGAACGTGAGCATGGAGCACATCGCGAAGATCACCCACGGGTTCGTCGGAGCGGACCTTGCGTCGCTGGCCCGCGAGGCCGCTATGAAATGCCTGAGGAGATACCTCCCGGAAATCGACCTCGGCAAGCCCATCCCCGCGGAGGTCCTCGAGAAGATGAAGGTGACATCGCAGGACTTCACGGACGCGCTCAGGGAGATCGAGCCGAGCGCGATGAGGGAGGTGATGGTCGAGGTGCCGCACGTCACATGGGCGGATGTGGGCGGGCTCGAAGAGGTGAAGAACGAGCTTCACGAGGCGGTCGAGCTGCCCTTGGAGGACCCGCAGTCCTTCATCCGGATGGGGATCAGGCCGCCAAGGGGGCTGCTGCTCTTCGGCGCTCCCGGGACTGGGAAGACCTTGATCGCCCGGGCGATCGCGACCGAGAGCCGGGCCAACTTCATCTCGATCAAGGGCCCTGAGATAATGTCGAAATGGGTGGGCGAGAGCGAGAAGGCCGTGCGCATGATCTTCAAGAAGGCGAAGCAGGTCTCGCCCGCGATAGTCTTCCTCGACGAGGTCGACGCCATCGCCCCGAGGAGGGGCGGGAGCTTCGACACCGGCTCGACGGAGAGGGTGGTCAACCAGCTATTGACATCCATGGACGGGCTCGAGGACCTCGAGAACGTGGTCGTCATTGCCGCGACGAACAGGCCCGACATCGTGGACCCTGCGCTGCTGCGGCCAGGGAGGTTCGACAAGCTACTGCTGATCCCCGTGCCGGACGAAGCGACGAGGCTCAAGATACTCCAGGTGCACACCAGGGACATGCCCTTGGAAGACGTCGATTTGCAGGCGCTCGCGAAACGCATAGATGGCTATGTCGGAGCGGACATCGAGAACCTTTGCAGGGAGGCGGCCATGACGGCCCTGAGGCAGAACAGGACGGCGGCGAAGGTGACCTCAAAGCACTTCGAGGAGGCGCTGGCTCACACCCGGCCATCGACCGATGCGGACACCCAGAAGCACTACGAGCAGATGTTCAGGGACCTGAAGACCGCAATGTCTAAGAAGACCGAGGGGGATTGGGGCACAGGCTATTACAGATAGCTGGAGATGGGATGTCAATGCGCAAATTCATCACCGAGCTCAAGGGCAAGACAGTGATGACAAACGATGGCCAGATTCTCGGAATGATAGAGAACTTCATCATGGACACGAAGTCCGGGGAGCTTCAGAACGTCCTCGTGATACCTGCTGAGGACGTCGAACCGCGCCTGTTCAAGACGGACGCCCAGGGAAGGCTCGTGCTCCCGTTCAGCGAGATGAAGGCCGTCCGGGACGTCGTCGTGATGAGCATAGGCTGACCTCACCACAGACCTCCCAGAACGATGAAGGCCGTTTTTCTCAGCGACCCTGTCCAGGTCACTTCCTGGACCGCTTGCCCTTCGCCTTGAGTATCCGGAGCACCAAGTCGGCCCGGGTGCCTTCCGGGTCCAGCCCCAGCGACTCGCATATCGCCTCGAGCTCGGTCTTCCGCTTCTCACGAAGCGTGTCCTCGGTGTAGGTCTCGAGGGCCTGCTCCGCCGAGTCCTTGCCGCCGACGACCTCCTCGCCAGGCGGTGCCGCCCCAGGTTTGACCGGCTGCCCTGGGACCTTCCCGGCTGTCATCTTCTGCTCGACCCTGCGGGCGTTGTCGGCCGCGTCCTTGAACTTGGGGGCCACCCTGATGGCCTCCCTGAAGGCGACCATCGCCTCCTCGATCTTGCCCAGGCGCTCGAGCACGATGCCCCTGTTGTTGTACGCCTCCGCCGTCTCCGCGACCTTGAGCGACTGCTCGAAGGTCATTCCGGCATCGGCCAGAAGATCCGTGGAGAGCTGGGTGAAGCCCTTGTTGGTGAGCGCGACCGACGTCGGATACATGACCGCCGACTCCTCGAAGCAGGCGATCGACTCGCGCAGCCTGTCCAGCTTGTAGAGCACGCAGCCCCTGTTGTTCCAAGCGGAGCTGTTGTTCCTCTGCAGTCTGATGGCTTTGTCGAACTCCAGGCTTGCCTTCTCGTAGTCGCCCCTCTTGAACAGCACCGCCCCGGCGTTGTTGTACGCTCTCGACGGGTCGAGCGGGAGCTGCTTGGTCTTCTCGAAGCTATCGGCCGCCCCCTGCAGGTCCTCCGCCTCGATCATCAGCATGCCCTTGAAGTTCTCGAGCTCCGCGAGGTGCTCATGGGTGATCGCGAGGTCGATGTCCTCCGTGGCTTGCTTGAAATCCCTCCTCGAGAACGCGTCGATGGACGAGACAGCCCTGGCCTGCCAGCCCAGGTTCGACCTCCTCAGGAGGTCGCACACCTTCGAGGCGCGCTCGCTGTCGCCAGTCTCGGAGAGCATCGTGTAGAGGTTGAACAGGGCCGGCGCATGCGCCGGGTCGATGGCGATCGCGTGCTCGTACGTCTTCGCGGCCGCCTCCGACTTCCCGAGGCCGTGAAGGACGTTCCCCGCCATGGTGAGCAGGCCTGGGTTCTCGCCTTCGAGCGTCAAGGACCGGCCGAGGTAGTCGAACGCCTCGTCCAGCTTGCCTAGGAGCAGGAGCAGCTCCGCCCGGTCGCCATACAGCTCCTCGCCCAGCTCCTCGACAGTCTCCTCCTGGACCCTCGCGAGCGCGTCGGCCGATAGCTTCGGGGCCTCGGGCGCATGCGGGGGCGACGGCGGAGCCGGGGCGGCTGGCCCGGACGCGAATATGTCCTTGACTATCTGCGGGACCTCCGAGAACTTCTCCTCCATGCTCTTGGAGGCCTCCTCGAGCGCGCCCCTCGCCTCGACGAACTCCGGGTCCAGCCTGAGGGCCTGCTCGAAGCTCGCCTTCGCCTGGCTGATGTTCCCGGTCTTCTTGGCGGCGAGCCCCCTGAGATACCAGCCCTTCGGCAGCTCCGGCCTCAGGTGGGTCATCTGCGTGAAGGCCTCGAACGCCTCCCCGAACTTGGCCTGCTCGAACAGGAGGCTGCCCTTGTTCATCCACGCTTCGATGTAGTCGTGCTTGAGCTCGATCGCCTTGTTGTAGGATGCGAGGGCGTCGTTGATCCTGCCGAGCGCGTGCAGCGTCGCCCCGCGGTTGTTGTGGACCTTCTCCAGCCTGTAGTTGATCCTGAGCACCTTGTCGAACGTTTCGAGCGCTTCCTGGAACTTCCCCAGCCTGTGCAGGGTCGAGCCCTTGTTCACGAGCGCCTTCTGCATGACCGGGTTGTATTGGAGCGCCCTGTCGTAGCAGATTATCTCCTCGCTGTACCTTCCGAGCGCGAACAGGCAGACCCCGAGGGAGAACCAGGTCTCGTCGCTCTCGGGGTACAGCTCGAGGGCGCGCTTGTAGCAGCTCAGGGCCTGCTCGTGGTACCCCATCTCGTCGAGCGTGTTGCCCTTCAGCCTCCACGGGACGTCGTAGTCCTCCCGCAGCATGATGGCGTGGTCGAAGCTGTCCAGGGCCTTCATGTTGTCCTTCGCCGCGAGGGACTCGTACCCGGACCTCATCGCCTCCTCGAGCTCTCGGTCCGCACCCGGGATCGAGGGTGTCTTCGCCCTCTCCCTCCACAGGTCAGCCGCCTTGATGACCTCCTTGTCGAGGTCGAACCTGCGCAACAGGGCCGCGAGCTTCGTGCCGTCGGCGACTTCCACCTCGATCTCGTCAGCGAACTTGACGGCGTCCTGGGCGATGAAACCCGCCGCGAACACGATCCCCTTCGGCGCCTCAGCCTTCTTCATGTACGATAGCAGGCTCTGGATGTCCGGCTTCGTGATCTGCTCGTCCCTGCGGGAGAAGAACACGACGTACTTCTTCCCGTCAGGCCTGTGGACGCACTCGGAGATGGAGAACCTGCCCTTCTGCCGGCTCATGACGGGCTTCAGCTCGAGGTAGCCGAGCACCGCGTCGACCATCCTCGAGAATTCCTGGTCCGAGATCTCCTTGAGGGACTTGATAATCCTGTCGTCCGACCGCTCGCTCAGGATCTTGTCGAGCTCGACCATCAGGCACCCCCTCCTTCCCGGATGTTCTTGAGCCACTTCGAGGCGTCCTTGTTGCCCGGGTCCAGCCTCACGCTCTCCTCCAGGCACGCCCTGGCCTCGTCGACCCTTCCGATGGCGTTGAGCGCGACCCCCTTCTTCCCGAGGGCGTAGGAGTCCTCCTGGGCCAGCTCGAGGTACTTGTCGTAGGCCTCCACGGCCCGCTCCCATTTCTCCTTCTCGAAGAGCGTGTCGGCCTTCATCAGCCACGAGGCCTTGTCCGTCGGGGACAACGCGTTGTACCTGTCCAGGCACTGTATGGCGGCGCCCCATCTGCCCATCTGCTTCATCGTCCTGGCCTTTCCCAGCCACGCGCGGGCGTCGTCATCGTCGATCGCGAGCGAGCGCGAGAAGCTCTCGTCTGCGCCCTCGAGCTTCCCGTTCTTCAGGAGGACCTCACCCATGGAGGTCCACGCGTCCGCGAACTTCTGGTCCAGGGAGACCGACTTGCTGAAGTACTGGATGGACGCGCCCCACCTGCCCTCCTTGTCCGCGAGCGCCCCCCTCCAGAACCATGCCTGAGAATCGTCGCGATTCTTCTCATAGAACGAGTGGACCAGCGGAGCGGCGCCCTTCAGGTCGCCTTTCTTCATGTGGACCTCGATCAACAGCAGCTCAGCCTCCCGGAGGCCCGGGCGTCCTTTCAGGACCGTGTTCGCACGCTGCATCGCGAGGTCGAGGTCGCCCGCCTTGAACGCCGCCATCGCGGAGTCCAGCGGCGACGGCTGAGAGGCCGGCACAGGCGCTGGCCTCGGCGCGGGCTTCTCCGATGGGGGCGCAGGCGCTGCCTCTGCGACCTCCTCACCTCCGCCCGCCCGCTTGAACTCTGAGATCAGGTCGCTGATCTTCTTCTCGAGCCCCGGCCTCCTGGAGAGGCTCTTCTGGCTCTCCGCGAGAGCTGCCTCTTCGAGCCTGCCGGTGTCTCTGAGCGTGGTTATCAGGATGTCGTGCGCCGGAGGATACCTGGGGTCCAACGACAGCGCCCTGTTGAAGCACTCGATCGCCTCCTCGGGCCTGTCCATGCTCCGCAGTATCCTTCCTTTCAGGACCCATAGCCCGGGGTTCTCCGTGATGTTGATGACCTCGTCGACCTTGGTCAGGGCCTCGACCTGGTTCCCCATCATCAGGTGCGCCCTCGCGATGCCCTCCCCGATCGAAGCATCGCTCGGGAAGCTCCTCTGGGCGTCCGACAGGTTCTCCTCCGCCTCCTTCCACTCCTCGGCGTCAAGGCAGAGCATCCCGAGGTTCCTGCTGGCGATCGACCGGAGGTCGTCTCCCTCGGCCACCTTCGAGAAATACTCCTTGGCCCTCGCGATCAGATACGACCTCTTCTTCTCCCGCCAGGCCTTCGAGGCGGTCCTGAGCAATATTCCGTTCGCGGCCCTCCAGTAGACCATGCCGACCCGGATGTACAGGTCGCTCATGGCCTCGAGAGGGTACATCTTCTCGGCGGCGTTCACCTTTTGGAGGATCGATGTGATGACCACGGCGGCGTCCTCTGTCAGGAGCATCTCCGGGGAATCGAGCCTGAGCGGCACTCCCTGGTGCGCGAGGAGGGTGTCGCACCTCTGGTAGAAGCTCTTGAGGTCCTCGTGGTGGAGCGCCTGAGGATTGACATCGCGGATGATGGACTCGAGGTCCAGAGAGGGCACGGCGACGACGTCTGGCCCCGAGGTCGGCCCCAACAGGTAGGCCGCGGAGCCCGAAGACCTCAGTCTGGAGTAGAGGCTCTGGCCGAGCAGCACGGGGTTCAGGAAGAACTTGGGCTCTTGGAAGCTCGAGTCCGCGCAGCCGTCGCAGATCAGAGCCTCAGCCTCTGTCTGGCCGCCGCACTTCAAGCAGGGCACCTTCTACCTCCCGACTCCATCCGATGAGGGTGAAATCTTATAATCCTAGCGATAGGGTCCTGGTCAGGCGAGCCTCTTGGCCATGTAATGGCCCTTCAGCTCGTAGCCGAACTTGCGGTAGTAGTTCCTCGCGCCGACGCCGCTGGTCACCCAAAGCTCAGGGTGGCCCGCCGCGGATACCCGCTCCTCGCACTCCACCAAGAGCCTCTCGCCGAAGCCCTTGTGCTGCCACCTGCTTCCGGCCTTCTCGCTTATCGGCACCATCTGGCCGTAGACATGGAGTTCCCTCAGCAGGGCGGGGCCGCCGCGCCGTGAGCCCGGGAACCGCAACCTCGCGTAGCCTATGAGTGAGTCGGATTCCGGGAGCTCGAAGGAGAGGAAGTGCTCAGTGCCCTTCGACGCTTTGTACGCGACCTCCTTGAGCTCCGCTGACCTCTCGTCGACATCCTCAGCGATGACGGGGACATGGCCTATCTCCCTGCATCTGATGCAGCGGCAGGCCCCGCCCTCATCCTTCAGCTTCCTCAGGACCAGCTCTCTGAGATGGCTCTTCTTCACGCCGGCCTCGATGAGCTGGACGGGGATGTCCCTCTGTATCCTCAGTATGCGGATCCACGGAGGGACGGACCTCTTGACCTCAGCGACGAGGTCGATAGTCTCCTCGAGGGTCATGGGCGAGTAGGCCCCTGCCTTCCAGGAATCGTACAGCTCGGTGCCCTTGATCACGAGCGTCGGATAGATCTTCAGCATGTCCGGCCGATAGCGCTCGTCCTCGACCATTGTCCTGAACGATCCCAGGTCCTTCGCCGGGGAGCTCCCAGGTAGCCCGGGCATCATGTGATAGGCGACCTTCAGACCGGCGTCCTTCGAGCGCTTGGTCGCGTCCGCGACCTCGGCCACATGGTGCCCGCGCTTGACGCCGTCCAGGACCTCGTCGTCGAGGATCTGCACTCCGAACTCGACCTTGGTCGCCCCGAGAGACATCGAGTGCTCGACCTGCTGTTCCCTGAACCAGTCGGGCCTGGTCTCGACGGTCATGCCGACGCAGCGGGCCTTCGCATCCTCGTTCGCGACCTGGGCGGCCTTCAGGGAGCCGGACTCGGTCCCGTTCATCGCGTCGAAGCACCGCTTCACGAACCAGGCCTGATAGTCCTCCAGCCTCGACGTGAACGTGCCCCCCATGATAATCAGCTCGACCTTGTCCGTCCTGTGCCCTATGGCCCTCAGCTGCGCGAGTCTGCTGGAAGTCTGCTTGAAGGGGTCGTAGCCGTACATCGCGGCCCTGAGGGCCGCGGGCTCGCGGCCGGTATACGATTGGGGCGTGTCAATCGTGACCCCGCCTGGACAGTACGTGCATCTTCCGTGGGGGCACTCGAACGGGCTCGTCATGACGGCCACCGGGGCCACCCCGCTCATGGTCCTCACGGGCTTGTTCATGAGCAGGGGCTCCGCGAGCTCCCTGTACTCCTCGGGCACCCGCTCCAGGATCTCGTAGTTGGTCGGCACCCTCGCGAGGCCGTGCTTCTTGCACAGCTGCGCCTTCAACCTGAGGACCTCGCTCCGGGTCGACACCTTCCCGAGGACGATCGCTTGGACGAAGTCTTCGAAGTAGTCCACGGCCAGCTGCTAGAACGGAGTCCGGATATCTAGTTATCGGGCTCATCTGTACATCATCGAGTCGCCGTCCGCGGGCAGCTCCGGCATGCGGTGCTTGAGAGGGGCCCTCTTCCTGCCCTTCACCTCGACCTCGATCTCAGGGTTGAGCAGCCGGATGTAAACCTTGTCGCTCAGGGGCTCGAGGACGATGACCCCCTTGACCACGAGCGACTTC
This sequence comes from Thermoplasmata archaeon, assembly GCA_021789945.1. GTDB lineage: Archaea > Thermoplasmatota > Thermoplasmata > UBA10834 > UBA10834 > COMBO-56-21. The sequence goes on from JAJYIS010000002.1 coordinate 46,948, forward strand.
AGAGTGCGGTCGAGGACGTCCTTCCTGAGCGAGAGCTCGTCCCTCAGCTCCTCGACGGTGATCGGATACCACATCTTCAGGATGTCGATTATCCTGGCCTCCAGCCTATCTATCTGGACGGTCATCCGATCAGGTCAGCCGAAGTACACGGCGTTGCTCTCGCCTTCCTTCTCTTCCTTCTCCTTCTCGGCCTTCAGGACGTCGATGGACATGATCATGTTAGCCGGTATCAGCCTCAGGCGGCCCTTGTCCTCGCCGTGGGACTTGTCCAACTCGATGACCAGGGCGGTGTCGTGCGCGACAGCCGCGTATCCCTTGAATATCCCGTTCGTCTCCATCGGGTGGTCCCTGGACTCGAGGCTCTTGATCCTGTACAACGAACCCTGCGTCAGCACGATCGCATCATCTTTTTTTGGCATGCCTGTCACCCTTCTTGCTGGCCAGCTCCTGGAGGTGGTCAGCCGTCTTGCGGTAGTTCTCCATCGCGACCTGGACATGGGCTTCCGTGAAGTTCCACGCCTTGCTGAGGTTCCCGTACCTTATCCTGTAGCCCTTCCTCGGGTTGCCCTCGGCGTCCTCCGCGTTCATCTCCTCGAGCAGGTCGAACCCCTTGAGCTTGTTGATGTGCCTGTACACTGTGGCCTTCGTGGTGCCGAGCGCGGTCGCGAGGTCCTCGACAACCCAGGCCTTGTCAGGCCGCCCCAGGAAGAACTCGACGAACAGCCTGAAGGGCACGCTGTCCCTGATGTCGGTAACGTCGGTCTTCGGGTCGTAGCCCTTCGGAAAATACCCTATCTGATTCAGAAAGAGCATCGCGACCTCGTCGATGTCGTTCAGGGGAGTCAGCGGAGTGTTGCTCACGACATTTAGGTCGAAGCTCATGCCGGTAAGAATCTTCTCGTGATTAGTTAAGCATTGTGCTTTTCAGGAACGGCGGGCCGAGGTCACTCCTTCGACCTCTCCCTCGCCTGGGCTATCTCGAACTCCTCGTCGAGCTCAGTGAGGACCTTGCCCCGCACTGCGATGAACTCCCTGCTCGTCCTGTCCCTCGGCCTCTGGAGCTCCACCGGAATTATCTCCCTGACCTTCCCTGGCCTCGCGGTCATGACGACTATCTTGTCGGCGAGGAACACCGCCTCGTCGACGGAGTGGGTGACGAACAGGATCGTCTTCCCGGTCGCGGCCCAGATCCTGAGCAGCTCCTTCTGCATCAGGTTCCTCGTCTGCGCGTCCAGGGCTCCGAACGGCTCGTCCATCAGGAGCACCTCGGGCTCGTTCGCGAGGGCCCTCGCGATGCCCACGCGCTGCTTCATTCCGCCCGACAACTCGCTCGGAGGGGAGTCCTCGAACCCTTTGAGCCCCACGAGCTCGATGAACTTCGATGATATCCTGACCCTCTCCTGCTCGGGGACGCCCTTCATCTCCAGCCCGAACTCGATGTTCTTCCTCACGGTCCGCCACGGGAACAGCGCGAACTCCTGGAAGACCATCCCCCTGCCGGGCCCGGCAGAGGATACCTTCTTCCCGTGGACCTGCACCGTCCCATAGGTGCCCTTCTCCAGGCCCGCGACGATCCTCAGGGCTGTGGTCTTCCCGCATCCGGAAGGCCCGAGGAGACAGACGAACTCGCCGTCCGAGATGTCCAGGGAGAAATCGCCGAGCGCGGTGATGGACCTCTTGTCCTTGGTGAAGGTCTTCGACAGGTGCTCTATATGGATGCAGACGCTCATTTCATCCCCATCCATCTGTAGACCCATCTCTCGATGAGGCCAGCGACCCCGGTCGTGAGCACGCTCAGGATGCCGATGACCACCATACCCGCGAACATCAGGTCGTATCGGCCGTACTGAGAGGTCGCGAAGATGTAGTACCCGACCCCTCCGCCGACGGCCCCGAGCATTTCGGCCGCGACGATGCACATCCAGCCGATGCCGAGGCCGACCTTGATCCCGGTCATCATGTGAGGGATTGTGGACGGGAATATGACGCTGGTGAAGATCTGATGGCCTTTGGCGCCGAGCGTCCGGGCGGCGTCGATGAGCAGGGGGTCGACGCTCTTCGCCCCCAGCCTCACGTTCAGGAGCACCGGGAAGAAGATCCCGAGGAAGACTATCAGTATCGGGCCCGTGGTGAACGCGAAGACGACCATGAATATAGGGACCCAGGCGAGAGGAGGTATCGGCCGGAAGAGCTCGACGATCGGGCTCGAGACCGCCTCCACGCTCCTCGACCTGCCCATGAGCAGGCCCAAGGGCAGCGCCAACCCGAACGCCAGGAGAAAGCCGAGGAACATCCGCTTGAGGCTCGCGAGGATGTGGTCGGTCATCAGCAGCCTCGTCGCGGGGTCTGGGGTCGTGAAGGATCCGATCAGCGCCCCGAGGACGACCCACGGATAGGGAACGTACTCGGCGCTGGGTGAAGGCGTGCCGTGGAAAGGCCAGTCCGCGCGGAGCCAGGCGGCGTACAGCGACCAGAACAACAGGAATGCGGCCAGGGAGGCGGCCGATAGCAGTAGGAACTTCCAGTTGTCCAGGAAAGCTCTTCTCAGGGCCGTCTTGACCTTGACCAAATGCACACCCTCTGTCCGGAACAGAATTAGCCGTACGAAAAGGTTTGGTGCCGGCTCACGGCTTGATCTTCAGCTCGATGCCCTGCTTCTGAAGGGCATACTTCAGGAGCAGGAACTGTATCGTGCTCTCGCCGGGCGTCGCGACGGTCTTGTTCACGAGTCCGCTCAGGTCGTGTATCCCCGACCCGGCCTTGACCACGATGCCGCTCCCCTCGCTGTTCGCCTGAGAGATGATCGTCGTTTGCACATTGGCGTTGAGATGGTTCAGGATGGCAGGTGCTGCTCCCAGATAGCCGATGTCCACACTGCCTGCCAGGAACGCGGTCATCTCCGCGCCCCCGTTGGCGAACGGCGCGCCCACTGCGGCCGTGACGCTGAGCCCATACTCCTGGAACATGCTCTTTCCGTCTGAAAGGATGCTAGTGTTCTGCGCCACCACCTGCGCCATCTGGTGAAGGTCGCCCAGGAGGTACCCGAGCCTTATCGGGGCTGCACCGCTTACAGGGGTGACGTCCTCAGCGGCCGCGAGGTAAGACCCGTTGACGTACTTGCTGATGAAGTCCGCCGGGCTCGAGTACCCGCGGCTGGTCAGGGTCTGGTTGGTGGTCATGTTGGTCGAGATGTACATGTTGGTGAACTCCTCAAGGGCGGCCTTGAACTGCGAATCCATCTCATAATCGTACCTTATATGCGTGAACGCGGCCTCGACGACGCTCGCGTTTCTCTGCGTGAACTGGACGGCCATGTTGACCAGGAGGGTGTAATTTGCGCTCGACGGGTGGTCGAGTGCGTCGTTCATCCAGTTCGTTGCGTCCATATGTGCCCTGACGAATCTCGCGGCAAGCGCGGGACCGTCGGCCCCAGCGAGGAAGTTGTTGCTCACGGCGACGACGCAGCACGGGTGATTGGGCATGATCTGGCTGGACCATTCCAGCACGGTCCCGACGTCCCCCACGACAGAATCGGAGACGTAGGGCTCCCAAGCGATGTAGCCATCGATCTTCCCGGACGCGAGCGCGGCGCTCATATCCTTCGGCGCGAGGTTGATGTAGTACACCGTCCCGCCCTTGCTCTGCTGATTGAGCATGAGTGAGGTCGCGACGGCTGCTACCACGATTAAGACCGTCAGAGTGCCTGCGATCAAGATCTTCCTGTCCATGACAAGTCCCCGTTGAGCCATTGTCGGTTGACTATTAAGCCTTTTCCACTTATGTATTGAAATCATAATACAATTGTATAAATAATGGGGAGTTGTTATCACTTCTCGGACAGAAGATGGACAAAACTAGGAGTTTGCAGTCGGCGGCGATGGAGTCCGACCAGAAGTTCAGGACGACCCTTCACGAGGTGCTCCACGACCTCGGATGGACGGCGAAGGAACTCTCAAAGAAGGCCGGGATCTCGCCGAGCACACTGTACAAGATAATGAACGAAGACAGGTCGCCGAGCCTCGAGATCCTGCGGAAGATGCTCAGGGCTGTCCGCGAGGCCGAGGGCCTGAGGAGCGGGAGCTTCATCGCGTTGATCGTGACAAGGAGGGTTCTTGACGAGGTCGTCGAAAGGACCGTCGAGATCGAGGGCGAGACCGTCCGCGTCCGCGAGTACCCGGCCTCGACGGTTGAGGACGCCATAGTCGCGGCCGTCCGCGCGGAACAGGACGGGGCCGTCGCCGTGGTCTGCGCCCCAATCGTGAGCCCGACGGTCGAGAAGATCCTCGACATACCGATCGCGACGATAGTTCCTAGGGACAGCGTCACCGAGGCAATCAAGCTGGCCGCGAAGAAGTCCGTCGCCTAGCGAAGCATCTCGCGTCGGATGCTCAGGTCATTCTCGACCACCACGAGCTCGCCCTTCCTCAGTCCCGGGAGCTCGGAGTCGTGCGGGACCGTGCTCTCCTGGTAGAGGACGACACAATCGTCGCCCCTGGATATCCTGAGATCGTAGTACTCCGACGGCTTGCCCGGGGCGTAGTCGCGGTATCCGCAGAGCCTCTTGCCGTCGGACACGAGCAGGATCGCGGCCGAGAAGTTCAGCTTCGAGATGTCGTCCACGATCAGAGACTTAAGCGCGGCCTCGAGGTCCTTCTTCTCGTCCATCAGATCAGCAAGCCTGGCCAGGAGGAGCTCGCTGTCGGTTACGCCCTTGGGCTTGTGTCTCGTCCTCGGCCTGAACCCCTCGACGGTGCCGTTGTGCGCCAGGACCAGCTCGTCCATCACGAACGGGTGCGTGTTCGGAAGGGACGCCTCCCCGACCGAGAGCGCGCGGACATGAGCGATGAGGATGTTCGGTGAGGGAACCTTCGTCACTTCTTTCAATGCCGCGTCGAACGACGGGTCCTGATACGCCCATCTCGAACTCCTGCCGATGTACCTCGGGGAGCCGTTCATGAACGACACCATCCCCCAGCCGTCCCTATGCCCGGGTGCATCATGACCAGGGATTCTGCCGACCTCGGAGACATGACGGAGGTCGATGAGCGTCCCCATAGGGATCTCCCGCCTGAAGACCACGCCGACCATCCGGCACATCACAGCACCTTGGGGACTATTTCGAGCTCGAGGTCCATGGAGTTCGTCACGAGGCACTTCCGCTTCGTCACCGAGAGAGCCTTGTCGAGGTTGCTCATCTTCGAACTGGGCGTGAACTTCATCTCTGGATAGAGGGTGATTTTCACGAACTTCCTGATGCCCTCGACGATCTCGAGCTGACCCACCGCCCTGCACCTGTACTCCAGGAGCTTGAGCCCGAGGTCGTTCGACACGCCAGCGAAGACGATCTGGTAGCACATGTTCGCGGAGCCGACAAACGCGTCCTCTGGGGTCAGCGGCCCTCGCATCCCATTCAGCTCCTCAGGGGCGGAGTACTCGATGATCTGCCCGTTCTGGCAGTGGAGCCTGCCGGGGAACTTCTCAATCCACACGACTGTCGACTCGAAGTCCATGCTAACCGGACTAGTCAGTACAAACGCCCGATAAATAGTTTTGAACAAAATCGGCTTGGCGAATGCCAAGCCGTTTATGGTTTCGGAAGATGCTCAGGACTCTAGCGGACGCAAGTCTGGGTTTAGCCCAGGGCCTTCTTGATCTCGGCCTCGACCATCTGCTTCGGGTAGGCGCCCACGCTCTTGTGCACGAGCGAGCCGTCCTTGAAATACAGGAGGGTCGGGATGCTCGCGATCCTATACTTGCCCGCGGTCCCGTAGTTCTCGTCTGTGTTGAGCTTCGCGAAGACTATCTGGCCCTTCTTCTCCTTCGCGAGCGTCTCCACAGTCGGCGAAAGCATCCTGCACGGCCCGCACCAGGGGGCCCAGCAGTCCACCACGACCTTGGGGTACTTCTTGACGAACGAATCGAAAGTAGTATCCGTGACCACGACTGGCTGGTCCGGCCACCCGTTGCCGCCTGACTGGCCCGCGGCCGCGCGCTGCATCATCTCCTGCAATTTCCTCTCCTTGATCTCGTCGACTTCGGTTGACATCTCGCTCACCAGGTTGTGCACGATTGTGCAACTTCCTTGCAATATCGAAGGAGCATCCCCCTATTAATCATTGCGCTTCAACACTGCGGCCCGCGGCCTCAAGACTTCGTCCTGAGAACGCGATGCCTGGCATAGCCAAGCTTTTTAAGGAGCGGATGGCGATACGGTCGCAGGGATGCCGGATGCTCGAAGAAGCTTCTAATCTGATTGGATTGCAGGTCTACACCAGCCAAGGCATGTTCTTGGGGACGGTCTCGAACCTCGTGGTCGAGGTCGACGACAACAAGGTACAGGGGCTGTTCGTGAACAACACCAACCCGCTCCTCGTCGAAGGGTCCAAGGCCGTGAACGTGCCGTTCAGGTGGATCTCGGCCATAGGCGATGTCGTTATCCTGAGGTACTTCCCGAAGAGGGTCGCGGTCAAGAAGGGCGCGAAGTCGAAGTCCGAGAAGCTGAGTGTTCCGGAGTAAATGCTTTATCACCCGCATCCTCTCGGATGCTCGTGGCGAGCCCGAAGATAGACCCATCATGCTATGTCGCCCCAGAGGCGATAATCATCGGAGACGTGGTGATCGAGAAGGGCTGCAGCATCTGGCCCTATGCGGTCATCAGGGGCGACCTCTCATCAGTCAGGATAGGAGAGGGGTCGAGCGTCCAGGAGCATTGCCAGATACACGGGAACCCGGGGAGTCATTCGATTATCGGTAAGAACGTCTCCATGGGGCACGGATCCATCGTCCACGCGGCGAAGGTAGGGGACTACGTCATAGTCGGCATGAACTCGGTCGTGCTCGATGGCGCGGAGATCGGCAGTGGTTCGATCATCGGTGCGGGCGCGGTCGTGAAATCCGGTATGATCGTTCCAGAAGGGAGCCTCGTGGTCGGCGTCCCAGCGAAGATAGTCAAAGAGAACGACCCGTCCCTCCGAGAAGCCGCGAAGAAGAACGCCGAGGAATACCACGCGTTGAGGGACGCTCACAAGCGCGGGGAGTTCCCTCGGTTCGTCCATTGAGCCCGTCGGTTTCGTCGAAAGTCTTACAGAGGAAGCCCTTATTCCGCCCTCATGGACGCGGATCCGAAGAGCGTCTGGGACGCGATTTCCACCAGGCGCAGTGTTAGGAGCTTCGATGGCGAACCCATCGAAGATGGGAAGCTAGAGAGATGCCTCCAGGCGGCCAGGCTGGCCCCTTCCTGGGCGAACAAACAGTGTTGGCATTTCGTCGTCGTCAAGGGCAAGAAGGCTCTCGATGAGTCGGGCATTGTCCCTATGAACATAAGGAACCCAGCGGCCGTGATTGTCGCTTGCGGAGACCCCGCAAGGAGCGGCAACCGGGAGGGGAAGCCATACTACCTAGTCGACGTCGCTATAGCCGTCGAGCAGCTGGTCCTTGAAGCATGGGAGCTTGGGCTGGGCACCGTCTGGGTAGGGTTCTTCAACGAGGACAAGGTCAAGAAGGCGCTTGGGATTCCAGAGAACATCAGAGTCGTGGCGCTGGTCCCCATCGGATATCCCTCGGAGAAGAAGAGCATTACAGAGAAGCTGATGAAGACGGTGACAGGCATCGCCGACCGGAAGGACTTGAAGGAAATCGTGCACCAGGGGAATTGGTGACCCGGCTCAGCCGATATCGTCTACGTTCATTCCGCACAGGGCTGACAGCTCCTCGTGAAGCTTCAACACCTTCAGAGCCGCATCTTGAAGGCCCTGTCTCACCAGCCAGCCGACGGCCTCCTTCACAGTTGTCCGTCTCGAGCCGGCAATGAGGTTGTCAGCGTGGGACACGATCTTCTCCTCGAGCGTCTTCGGGGTGTAGTCCTTCTCGGGCAGCCCGAGCTTCTTCGCCTCCGCCCTGTCGATTCCGCCCCCGATGTGCCTCTCGATGATCTTGACGACCTGGTCCGGCAGCTTAGCCTCGCTGGCGATCTCCGCCCCTCGGACGGCATGGTCTATCTTGTGCGACCTGCACCTGCCGAGATCGTGCAGAAGCGCCCCCGCCTCCACGAGCTTGATGTCGGCCTCGCACTTCCGCCCGATCTTGACCGCGAGGTCCGCGACGGCGACGCAGTGCCTGACGACCTGCTCGTCGCAGCCGTTCCCGACCAGCATGGCCAGGCATTCATCCCTCGTAGGGAGCCTTCTTCCTCCGCCCTCTCCTTCTGTCAATGACAGTCTTCCCCCTTGGGTTCGGCACGACTGTGAGCCCACCCTCGAAGCTCCTCTCAAGCATCCCGCCGCCGAGATACCTGTCGAGGAATATAGCGAGCGCGGCGACCTCGGAGTGCGGCTGATTGCCGATTGAGATGTTCCTGTCCGCGAGGTCGTACACCTCCCGGGGGACCTTCTCAGCTCCGACGACGATCATCATGTCCCTGGTATCGAGCGTGGGCAGGGCCTCGGAAAGGCGCTCGCCGTACATGGTCAGATGGACCACCTGGCCCTTCCAGGCCTTGATCTCCTTGCGCCAGTCGACACCCGTCCTGATGGTGAATGCCCCTCCGAACCGCTCGACCACGCTGTTGACTGTCCTCTCGAGCCCTTCGTCCTTCGTCGATACGAGAATCCCGTCGGCCCCTAGGGCCCTCGCGGCGAGCGCGACATGCGTCGTAACGCGCTGGTCCCTGGCAGGCCGATGGCCGAGCCTTAGAACCATTATCATCGGACTGACTCCTCCGGGCTCACTCCTTGACCCGCTCGATTCTGTGGCCGCGATAATCGAGCTTCGTGCTCCGCTTCACGAGGCTCTTGAGCATCGTGAAGGTCACGCCGAGCACCTCGGCGACATCGCCGGCGAACTTGCCCTGGGTGCCGACCATGTCCACTATCTGCTTCTCGATCTTCTGGAACTCCTTCTCGTCCATGACCGCGGCCGCGAGCACATCGCTGATCTCGTACACCGGCCAGGAGGCGTTTATGTGGAAGGAGGTGTAGTAGGTGTGATAGGCCTTCTCCGGCTGCTGCTCCGGGGAGGTCTGCCACCGGGTCTCGACGAGCTTCATCTTCTCGAAGAACAGGAGGGCCTCCTTGCCCGCTGGGCCGAACTGCTTCTCGATGTCGCGGACGGTGTGCCACTCAAGGGTGACTAGTTTGAGGACCTCGCGCTTGACCTTGGTGTCTACGGCCCGGAACATCGGCACGAGCTCTGCGGGCTCCGTGATAACCTTGATCCGGGTCATGGATTGACCCTATCCGCCTGTGAGCATATAAGTCTAATTGGAATCACGGATGACGATTTCTGTCATGCTGGCTGACCCGATTTTCCATGTCCAAAACCACATCTTCCAGTGGACGGACCCGCCCGTCGGAGGGCGCGAGGTTTAAGTAACGCTTGTATCTATCGCGGGTGCGAGCGTGTCAAAATGATGGTTAAGGATGTTAAGGACAAGTCGAAAATCGACGAGCTAGTCCTTACGATTGTCGAGAAGAAGGAGCCCAGGGAGTTCCAGTCGAAGTGGAGCGGGGCATCGGGGCGGGTATGCGACGCCACTGGGCAGGACGACAATGGCGACACGATCGGCGTGAGCCTCTGGAACGAGGACATCGAGAAGGTCGAGGTCAACGCGAAGGTCAGGATAACGAACGGGTGGGCGTCCTCGTACAAGAGCAAGATGCAGGTCAGCGCCGGCAAGTTCGGGAAGCTCGAGGTCATCTGAGCCGGGTTCTTGTTTTCTTCACAGGGCCAAGGCGACCAGAGCCATCGCTGCGGCCGGGAACACCAGCATCGTGAAGTCGTCGTCGACATAGCGCGTCTTGAGCGCCTCAGAGGGTATCGCCACGCACGCCCCCACGACGGCGATGAGCGCGCGCCCGAGGACATCGAGCTCGTTCCACGCTGTCATGCCGACATAGGCCAGCACCACGTATGCGATGGCCGCAACCGCCACCGTGACTGGCTTCTGCCCGTACCTCGACCTCAGCTCGCCCGCGAGCGGGTCGACAACGGCCACGCCGAACAGCGCGGCCGTGGCAGGACCCTTTGGGACGAGCCAGAGCGCAATGACGATTCCCAGGGCCGCCCATGCAAACGAGGCAGTGCTCGTCTTCTCGTGAGGCCTCAGGCCGAGGAAGGTCCTGCCGGTCGTCTTTCGCCAGAAGTCGAACACGGAGAGGATCGCGAGGAAGACCACGAGGACGACCCATCGGTCCACGCCGATGTAGGGCAGGTCCTCGGGCAACAGGAAATAGGCGGGAGCCAGGGCTATCAGCAGATGCATCGACCGCCTGACCAGGACATCCTTCTGCACGGCTAGTGACCGCTCCTCGAACGGCGCATGGGCGACTTAATGATTCCCGGGCTCAGAACTGCGTGGCCGACCACTTGCGGTCGATCCCCCGGTAGAAGAAGAGGGTGGATATCGCCAGTGAGCCGCAGACCAGGGCGATCCCGAGGAACGCCACGAGCCAGTCAGCCCGAAGGCTGAAGGACAGAATCGTGAGGCAGAGGTCCGGGAAGAAGGATAGCAGGCTGAACTTCATGAGCACCGAGGTGTCGAAGAGGAAGGTGTTCGTCTTCAGGCCCGTCAGGTACGCTGTCATGACGACCATGTAGAGCGATGTGACGAACATGACGATGAGCGCCAGCCAGAGCAGGTTCGTCTCGCCGTTCAGGACGGAGATCGCCACGACGAAGAACGCGGAGATGCCCAGTGTCAGGAGCAGGAAGACAGTCACCCTGGCCTTGATTAGCCTCGGGACGGTCACCGGCAGCGTCGAGTAGTACTCGGACAGGTCGATGTTGTTCAGCCAGCTGTACATCATCACCCCCACGAACCCGACCATCGCGGCGTAGAACACCGCGTTGAACCCGACGGGGATCGCGAGCCCGTAGTTCACGAACCACACGGTGAAGGACAGGAACAGGAGGGGCAGCACGAACGAAAAGAACATCTTCGCGACCGTCCCGCTCCTCCTCAGGTCGACGAACTCCTTTGAGATGAGCGCGCGGCCCTCCTCGCCGAACCAGCCGGCCTTCGAGTAGTACCTGGGCAGGAGGTTGCCGTATGACTGCGTCACGATGCTTATCCTGACCTCTACAAACGCATAGGCGAGGGCGGTCATCAGAACGGTCGCGGCGATCGCGACGGCCATGAAGACCAGCGCGCTCCCGATGTGCACCGGGAACGGCCTCACATTCATCTGGAATCCGAGCGAGGGCATGACATACTCCGGCCCGATCACACCGACGACGCCGAAGAGGACGAAGATTACTGCGATTGCAGCCGTGAGCACGAGGAACGCCTTCACGTTCCTGATGTAGACGACCGACACCAGGAAGCTGAGGGACATCCCGAACATGAAGGTCGTGAGAATCGCGACGAAGAACACGCCGATGCTGGTTATCGCGAACCCCATGAACGGGGCCGCGGCCACCAGGCCCAACGTGGCGGGCACCAGCATCAGGACGATGTAGAACACGGCATCCCTGAGGTAGATTCCGAGGAACGTCGTCTTGAACGAGAGCGGGAGCAGGTACGGCATCGCAACGAGGTAGTTGCTCCGGCCGTAGCGCCTTTCGAGGTACTCGCGCCCCATCAGACCGAACGCCCCGACGCTCAGGCCATACATGAACACGGATATGTGAGCGAATATTGCGAACTGCCCAAGGGTGACCGTCTGGAGCATCTTGTCCATGGTCAGCCCGCTCCCGAGCGAGAGGACGAACACGAACACGGGGAACATCATGAATCGGCTCCTGCCGGAGTAGTTCGTGTGCGTCCTGAACTCCTCCTTGAGCATCAGCTTCAGGAGATCCTTCGCGGTCATTCCCCCTTTCCGGGGAGCACACCGACGGACCTCATGAAGAGCTGCTCGAGGCTCTCGCCGCCCTTCAGCAGCTCGTCCATGCTTCCCCTGGCCACCACCTTCCCGAGGTTCACGATCGCCAGCCGGTTGCAGAGCCTCTCGGAGATCTCCAGGATGTGCGAGGCCATGAACACGGTGCCGCCCTTGCCGACGTACTCCTCGAGGTAGTCCCTGAGCGTGCGCTGGTAGATCGGGTCGAGGTTGATGAACGGCTCATCGAGGAACAGAAGCTTGGGCTCGTGGATGAACGCCGACGCGAGCATTATCTTCTGGCGCATGCCCTTCGACATGTCCTTGCAGATCGTGCCCTTCTTCGATTCGAGGTCGAAGAACGACAGCCACTTCTCGATGCGGTCCTCCAGGTTGTCGAGCTTGCGGACCTTGCCGACGAAGTAGAGGTACTCGTACCCGGTGAGATAGCTCGGAGGGCTCTCGACCTCGGGGACGATGCCTATGAGCTCCTTCACCTTGAGCGGGTTCTTCACGACATCCACCCCGAGCACCTCGGCCGAGCCCGAGGTCGGCTCGAGCTGGCCCGTGAGTATCCTGATCAGCGTGGACTTGCCCGCGCCGTTCGGACCGAAGAAGCCGAAGAAGTCTCCCTGGTCCACGGCTATGGATACCTTGTCTAGGGCCCTGAGGCCGTTGAAATCCTTCACGATGTCGCTCGCCTGCAGGACTCGCATGGTCACCTACACGATTCTCGCGTCGTTATATCAAATTTGGTCAGGCACCTCCAACCAGCCAATTTGTTGTCTCGGCCTCATTCAAATATCTCTAAATGCTATCATGTAGCACGTCATAGGCCTGAGAGACCGCGCCACGGATGGTAATGAAGATGAAGGGAAAGCCAATCAGGTCCGTGCTCACGAGCAAGATCGAGACCGAGATAGACCTGCTTCAGAGGCATGTAGCCATGCTGAAGGCGATCATGGACAACGAGCCGATAGGCATCATCAGGCTAGCGGAGATGCTGAAGTACCCGCAGCACAAGGTGCGCTATTCCCTCAGGATACTCGAGCAGGAGGGCCTGATAGAGCCGTCGCCGGACGGCGCGGTCACCACCGAGAAGATACAGGACTTCCTGGACCACCTGAAGGAGATCCTCGAGTCGATGAGCAATACGGTCAATGAGCTGCGGGAGTCGATCGAGTAGGCCTTGGCTCCCGCGCCCAGTGTTTTGGACTCCAGGACTCACCCGGCATTTACAAAAGGCTTATCTAACCGGTCATTCTAACGCGCGCACACATAACGCCGTCGTAGCTCAGTCGGTAGAGCGTCCGCCTGTTAAGCGGAAGGTCAACGGTTCGAAACCGTTCGACGGCGCCATCACATTATCAACCTGACCCGTTTTCTGACCCTGTCCCTGAAGAAGAGCAACACCGACTTCCCACGGACCATCCTGTTCAGGTCGACGAGGAAGACGATCCCGACCAGCGAGACGACCGCCATGCCGAGCACTCCGCCGAGCTCGAGCACGAACCCCAGCATCACCAGGAAGGACATCAGCCCAGCGGCGAAGCTCGCTTTCTGAGGCTCGTTCCCTCCCTGGCCCATCTTGTGCTGGAGGAGGAGCATCGTGCCCGCGCAGGAGGTGAGCAGAAGCGCGATCGTCCCCAGCGGGTGTATCCCCCTCGTGAATATCGCGGACGCGATCACGAAATCGCCGCTGATGAACAGGAGGCCCAGGAAGAAGAACTTCCACGGCTTCCAGGTCGGCATCGGATGGCGCGCGGACACTATGCCCACGGGGGCCATCCTCGCGACGAGTATCAGGAACGCGACGATCGCGATGGAGAGCAGGTATTGGGCGAGGTTGGGCACATAGTTGAACAGGAGCAGTGCGGCGTATATCTCGATGTCCAGGGTGAACAGTATCATCACGACGGCGAACTGCTTCTCCGTGAGGATCCTCGACCGCTTGAACTCAGGGTACGCTAGCCCGAAGATCAGGATCGGGAGGGAGATGCTGATGGTCGAGTGGTATATGGTGAGCCAGACCGCCCACACCCAGTTGGTGCTCCAGTATCGCCCGTAAACTCCGAGGTCGCCCAGGTCCATCCACCCGGGGTCGAAGAAGCTCTTGACGGCCAGGCCCTCCTCGATTATCGCGTACGCGGCTCCGAGGATGATCACGCTCGCCCAGCCCCTGTCCCACCTCACGGACAGCTCGCGCACGAGCAAGACGCCGGCGCCGTACATCCCCAGGAGGCCGATGAACGAGATCGGATTGAAGAACTCCAGAGGAGGCGACGAGCCTGACATGAGCTCCGCGATGATCGGGGACAGGAGCGCGAGGAACCAGACCGCCTTGCCCTTGTCTGTCACGTGTGAAAAGACGCCCCAGCCAGGATATTAACCCCGATGAGCTCGTTCTCGGCCCTGATTTTAAGGCTCAAATGCCAAATATCGACCCGCCCATCCAAAAGTCAAGTTTGCGGAGGCCAGAAGAATGGCTGAATTGAATGTGGGAGATGTCGCCCCTGACTTCGAGTTGGAGGACCAGGGCGGAAAGAAGGTCAAGCTGAGCCAGTACAGAGGAAGGAAGAACGTCCTGCTCGCGTTCTTCCCGTTCGCGTTCAGCCCCGTGTGCACGAACGAGCTGGGGGAGCTGAAGGAGAAGGAGGAATCGATCCTGAAGCTGGACACCCAGATACTGGCCGCGAGCGTGGACAGCACGTGGACCCAGAAAGCGTTCGCGAAGGACCTCGGGGTGAAGTTCCCCGTCCTAAGCGACTTCGGGAGAAAGGCCGTGGCGCTCTACGGCGCGTACTACGAGGACAAGGGGTTCGCCAAGAGGACCGTGTTCGTGATCGACAAGCAGGGGAAGGTCGTCTACAAGAGGCAGTACGAGCCAGGCACGCAGCCAGACATCCAGGACGCGCTTGCCGTTCTAAAGAAGTTGAAGTAGCCCAGTTGGCGGACAACAAGGCTTAAGGCCCCCATCGTTCTAGCTAAGGGTCCGAGCAGCAGAATGCTCGGCGTGCACCGGTGAAGCGTATGGCATGGATCAAGACGGCGGACCCCGACGAGGCGAAGGGCAAGACCAAGAAGGTCTATGACAAGATCATGAGCGAGAGAGGGCACTTAGCGAACATCTTCCTCGCTCAGGGGATCGACCCTGAGGTGCTCGAGCAGCACCTGGGGCTGTACCAGTCAGTCATGCTCGGCCCCGGACCCCTGTCGAGAGAGGAGCGGGAGATGATCGCGGTCATCGTCTCGGCGGCCAACCAATCGGCATACGGAGCGATACATCATTCAGAGGCCTTGGAGAGTGTCGACAAGGACCCCGCCGCACTGAGCAAGCTGCTGAAGGAGTTCATGGCCAAGCGCGAGAGCACGAGGGAGAAGGCCCTCCTGGCATATGCCGCGAAGCTCACGATCTCGCCGAAGGACATAACGAGGAACGACATCAAGGACCTGAGAGACGCTGGCCTGAGCGACGAGGAGATCCTTCGAGCGAACCTCATCGCGAGCTACTTCAACTTCTCGAACAGGATCGCGCTCGGCCTCGGGGTCGAACTAGAAGAGGGCAAGGAGCGGACGTATAAGTACTGATTGGGAGAGCTGGCGCCGCCCCAGGACCGGCACAAAAGCCTAATTATACGCCCTGTGTTTATGTGCTTCCGCACGGGCCCGTAGCTTAGTCCGGCGGAGCGATTGGCTCATAACCAGTTGGTCATCGGTTCAAATCCGATCGGGCCCACTCTCGATTTTCGTCGCGCTCTGACCATGGCCTTTGCCGACTCTGGTATTGGCGGCGGGGAGGAAACACGGTTCTCGAAATGACACCAACCCGGGCTGTCGAACCCGAATCGCTTAATAGGGTCGAGGCATCCCCACCCCAGCAGGCCGGGGAAGAAGAGGGGGCGCCACTGGGCATTCCCTTCTGCCATAGGAGGGGACATAGTTGATAGACGCGGGAAACACGGGTTTCATGCTTGTGGCCACGAGCCTGGTTATGCTGATGACACCAGGCCTGGCGTTCTTCTACGGAGGGCTCGTCGGCAGGAAGAATGTCTTGGCGATAATGATCCAGAGCTTCGTCTCAATGGGGATAGTCGACGTCATCTGGTTCACGGTGGGCTATTCGCTCTGCTTCAGCGGAGGGCACGGGGCAATATACGGCAACCTCGACATGGCCTTCCTCAACGGAGTCACGCCCAGCTCGGAGTTCGGAGACGTCGCCGGGGGGGCGCACATACCGCTCTATGTCTTCATCGCCTACCAGATGATGTTCGCGATCATCACGCCTGCTCTGATAAGCGGCGCGTTCACGAACCGCGTGAGGTTCAAGGCATACCTGATCTTCCTCGTCGCCTGGACGCTCTTCGTCTACTTCCCGTTCGTACACATGATCTGGGGCGGAGGCCTTCTCTCGACCTGGAAGGTGCAGGACTTCGCGGGCGGGATAGTGGTTCATGCCATCGCAGGCACGGCTGCCCTCGCATCGGTTCTCTTCATCGGAAGAAGGAA
Source organism: Thermoplasmata archaeon (assembly GCA_021789945.1). Taxonomy (GTDB): domain Archaea; phylum Thermoplasmatota; class Thermoplasmata; order UBA10834; family UBA10834; genus COMBO-56-21. The sequence continues at coordinate 63,270 of JAJYIS010000002.1, forward strand.
GATCTCGGAGTCCGGCCCGCACAGCCTCCCGCTGGTGGCTCTGGGGACCGGGCTGCTCTGGTTCGGATGGTACGGATTCAATGCGGGGAGCGAGCTCAAGGTGGACCACATAACAGCTCTGGCATTCCTTAACACAGACCTGGCGGCATCTGTCGCCTCGGTCACATGGCTCGCGATGGCCTGGATCTTCGAGAAGAAGCCGAAGTTTCTGGGCTTGCTGACAGGCGCCGTGGCCGGCCTGGCGACGATCACGCCGGCTGCGGGATTCGTCTCGCCTTCAGCGGCCATGGCCATCGGCTTCATGGCCGGGATCGTATGCTATGGTGCGATCTGGTTCAAGAACAAGATGAACTGGGACGATGCGCTGGATGTGTGGGGAGTTCACGGAGTCGGAGGAGTCCTCGGCACTCTGGCGGTCGGAGTGTTCGCGTGGAGCGCGATGAACCCGGCCAGCGAGAACGGGCTCCTGCACGGCAACCCGGGCTTCCTGGGCGTGCAGATGGCTGCAGTGGCGATCGCTGTCGCATGGGCGTTCGCCTTCACCTACGGAATGCTCTGGATCATCAACAAGATCACGCCAGTGAGAGTCTCCGAGGCGGGAGAGGAGATGGGGCTGGACGTGGCGGAGCACGGCGAGAGCGCATACCTGGAGTAGTCAGGAACCAATGCCCTGACCTATGCTCCTCGCCAGGGCGCTTCGACCTCTTCATACATCGGAATCTAGCTCTCGCTCACTCATCAGATAATGAAAAACCGAAATCGATCTATAAGTTTTCAGCAATCAAACGTTCTCGAGAAATACAGGCACTGCTAATCTAGAACCTTCGTGGCGGCCTGTGCTTCTGATAACATTCCTTGCAGTACACGGGCCTACCCTCGGTCGGCTTGAATGGCACCTGTGCCTCCGCTCCGCAGTCAGAGCACTTCACTGTGTGCATCTCCCTCGGCCTGTCGAAGCCGCGGTCTGACCTGCGTGGTCTGTCGTCCATTAGGACTACCTCCTTATTATCTCCCCTGGCGCCTTGCGGCGGCCCTGGGCAAGGCCCTTTAGGAAGGTCCAGGTATATTATACAGCGCTCCCCTACCAGCATATATATATGGGCGGAGACCAGCCATGGCCAGGGACCTGAAGTTCTTCCATTTCGGCTACCAGTGTCCGAACAACGCCTACCTCATAGCGCTGATCAAGACCATCGCTTGGCATGAGAGCGTCAAGCTGCACCTGATAGACGTCACGGGAGACGAGGAGACCTGCAGGATGTACAGCATCTTCTCCCCGACCTTGGTCATAGTCAACGACAGGCACCGGTGGCACGGCCCGTTCACGAAGGACAAGATCATCGCGATGCTCGAGGCCGATGACGACATCGAACCGGAGCCGAGGAGGGTCTCCCAGGGCAGGGATATCGTACGAGGGGACCTCATCCCGATCACATCGAAGACCGTCCTTGACACGTGCACCACATGCACCGGCACCGAGGACAGGAAACTCTGCTACGGGAAGGGGGAGTGGGTAGGCGACATGATGAGAAGCACAGGCCTTCCGCATTTAGGTTACCTGCACCTCGTCGACGGCGGTTGCGTCGGAGGAGCCGAGTACCTCCCGTCGAGATCCGTGCCGTATCCCATCCCCGGGAAGTCGAATGACGCTGCGTTCCTTACGTGCTCGTACGTATCGCATTCGGAGAAGGACTTCAAGACGCATCCGCTCGAGCGGCTCGTCAGGGACCTCGCGGACCAGGGGTTCAAGACGCTCCTTGTGGCCGCCTCAGAGGAAGTAGTCTTCCCAAACGGGCCGGCAGAGTGGTTCGAGGAGAAAGGATTCATGGACAAGGGCGTACTCATGAGAGAGGAGCTCCACGGGGCCGCGGTGCACCTCATGAGCCTCGACCTCGACGGGCGTTGACCGCGGAAAAGGTCAAATCAGAAAAGCCCTTTCACCGCACCTGGTGATTGCACGATGAGGGCGCTGTCAATACCCAAGCTGTTCGCGGGCATAGAGATATCCGAGTTCGACCTGCACCCGGACGGAACCAAGGCAGTCTGCTGCGTGAACCGAGGGAAGAACTGGGAGCTGGCCATCTTGGACCTCAAGAGGGGCGGGCTCTCCAGATTCCTCGCTGGGGACCAATCGCTCACTTCTCCACAGTATTCCCCGGATGGCTCGGATGTGATGTTCCAAACCGATTTCCAGGGGGACGAGGATCACGACATAGTGGTTGCCAGCGTGAACGGACGCCAGCAGAGGAAGATCACTGATGGCGTCGCGGACAACTTCAACCCCGAGTTCTCCCCGGACGGCCAGAGGGTGGCGTTCCTTTCGAACAGGAAGGGAGACATCGAGAACATATACATGATCGGCTCACGCGGCGGCAAGATGACGCGGCTCACAGACGAGAAGCTGCCGGTGCGAGCGATAGCCTGGTCCCCGGACGGGGCCAAGATCGCATACCAGACCGGGATAGGAGACGAGGACTACGTGTCGGTAGTGGACGTCGAGCGGAGGAAGACCACCAGACTGCTCTCGAAGGGGGATGTCGAATACGGCCTCACGAATGGATCAGGACCTGTCTCTCCTTGGAGCACGGACGGAAGGAGCCTTCTCTTCGTTTCGAACGAGTCCGATTCCGTGGACATCGGGTCGATCGACCTCCGGACGCGGAAGAGAAAGTGGGTCGCGAGGAGCAAGAATGAGAAGTATCAGCCTCAATGGTCGCCCGACGGATCTGCACTCGCCTACCTCGAGGTGGAGGACCCCGATATCGTCGTGAAGCTGAAGACTGGCAAGAAGACCGTCACGGTCTCTCCGAGTGACGGCGCCTCGAGGCAGCTGAGGTGGTCTCCGAACGGGGACAGGGTGTACTTCATCAACAGCTCCGCGGTCAGGAAGACCGAGGTGTACGCCGCGACCACCGCATCGAGGGCGATCACCGAGCTGCACCCAGTTTCGCCCCCCAGGAGCCAGCTGTCCTACCCGAAGCTCATCCGGTTCAAATCGTTCGACGGCCGGCGGATACCGGCCCTGCTGTATCTGCCGAAGGACACTTCTCGCAGGGCGGGGATAGTCCTTCCGCATGGCGGCCCCGAGGACCAGACTGTGAACGAGTGGGACCAGCTGGTACAGATGATAACGGACAAGGGCTACGCCGTCATCGAGCCGAATTACAGGGGCTCGACCGGCTACGGCAGGAGGTTCCTCCACCTTCACGACAAGGACCTCGGCGGAGGCGACGTGCTTGACACGGTCTACGCCGGGAAATACATGCTCGAGCAAGGGCTCGCCGAGAAGGACAAGCTCGCGTACTGGGGAGCGAGCTACAGCGGGTTCACCTGCATGATGGCGCTCACGAAGTATCCTGACATGTGGGCCGCTGGCGTCTCGATCGTCGGGTTCTTCGACTGGGCGACCGAGATCGAGAGCGAGAGGGGATACCTGCAGGCCTACGACCACAAGAAGATGGGCGACCCGAAGAAGGACCCTGAGTTCTTCAGGGAGCGCTCGCCGATAAACTTCCTGCAGAACATCAATGCCCCGCTCCTGATGACCGCCTCGTCCCAGGATGTGCGGTGCCCTCCGACGGAGTCGAGGGCGGTCGTCGCGAGGCTGAAGAAGCTGGGGAAGACCTTCGAGTACCACGAGTACAAGGACGAGGGGCACTGGCCGAGGAAGAGGAAGAACTTGATGGACCTGTATCTCCGGTCCGTCCGGTTCCTCGAGAAGCACGTGCCGAGATGAATCGGGTCAGCGCCTGTAGTACGGGTTCATCAGGTCCTCGAAGCAGGAGAGGGCGGCGGCTGCGCCCCCGTGCACGGCGGCCACGATCTGCCTGATACCGCCTGAGACATCGCCCGCCGCGTACACGAACGGCACGTTCGTCCTGAAGGACTTGTCCACACTGACGAACCCTCCCTGGTCCATGTCGAGGCCGAGCTCGGCCGCGAGCTGGCTGCTCGGCACTTCCCCGACGGCGATGAACACGCCGTTGACGGGCTTGGTGTGAACGGCACCCGTCTTGAGGTCCCTGAGCCTTATCGCCGTGACCTCATCCTTCCCGACGATCTCCTCCACGACCGTGTTCCAGAATACCGGGATGTTGTTCTTCCGGATGCTCTCATGGAGATGCCTGTCGGCCCTGAAGGAGTCCCGCCTGTGAACGATGGAGAGCTTGCAGCCGATCGAGTGTAGGTACAGAGCGTCGGTGAGAGCGGTGTTGCCGCCGCCAACGACGACGACCTCGCGGCCCTTGTAGAAGAATCCGTCGCAGGTGGCGCAGTAGCTCACTCCCTTGCCCACCATGCCCTCCTCGCCTGCGACATCCAGCTTCCTGTGGATCGCGCCCGTCGTTAGTATGATCGCGCGCGCGAGGTACCTGCCGGAGTTGGTCGTGATCTCGAACCTGTCCCCGCCCCTGACCCTGAGGACCTCCTCGCCCTCCTTGATGTCGACGTACCTGCGGGCGTGGTCCGACATCGCGTCCATCAGCTTCATGCCTGGAATCTCGGGGAAGCCGGGGTAGTTCTCGATCGATGGGCTAGTGAGGACCTGCCCGCCCGGCACGCCCTTCTCGAGTATGATACATTCAAGGCCCGCGCGCTTCGCGTATATTCCCGCCGAGAGGCCTGCGGGCCCGCCTCCGATGACGACGACATCGTATTCGCCGACGACTGCGTCGCCCTGACTTGACGAGATGCCTTCGATGGTCATCGGCTAAGCGCATCACGTCCAAGTGTATATACAATTCACCCCTGTCACCGCGTGCGAAGGTAAGCCCGGATAACCACCCCAATACCATCAAATACGCTCCTGAACACTCACAGAGACGGAGACGCGACTGCTTCGAAACAGGAGATCTGGGCGCTCCGTGAGCATCCAGATCGACCGGAGGAAAAGATGGAGCCGGGGACGATTACCGCCTTCTTGGCAATCGGTGCCGCGATCATCGTCGGGTTCTTCGGGAACGCGGTCTTCGCGAAATACCGGGTCCCTGATGTCCTCATCCTAGTCGCATTCGGGATGCTGATCGGCCCGGACATACTCGGTTCGAGATTCAACCTCGTCACTGACAGCACGATCCTGGATGTCAACAAGTACAGAGACATCTTCCTCTCGATCGCGCTCGTGGTCGTCCTGTTCGACGGTGGACTGTCGCTTGATCTGAAGAGCGTCATGCAGTCGGCCAGGCTCTCGCTGTTCATGTCGGTCCTGACGTTCCTGCTGGAGATGCTGATCATCGCGACAGTGGTGAACCTCATCAGCCATGTGGACTTCACAATCTGCCTGATACTCGGCGGAATCGTCGGAGGCACCACGGAGGCGGTCGTGATCCCGATCGCGTCCAAGATGCGCATAAAGGAGAAGACAAAGGCGATGCTCATCATGGAGTCCGTGCTCACCGACGTGATAGTGATCGTCACCGTCCTCGCGCTGATCAAGGTGGTCCAGATCGGAGGGGTGAGCCCTGTTGTGTTCATAGAGGACCTCGCGGTGAAGTTCCTCATCGCCGGAGCGATCGGCCTAGCCGCCGGAGTCGCGTGGCTGTTCGTGCTCCAGCGCCTGCACAACCAGCCGCTCTCGTACATGCTGTCGGTGGGCGTGCTATTCGCGATCGCGGGGCTGGTCGAGCTCCCCCCGATCGGCAGCTCGAGCGCCGTCGCCGCGCTGATGTTCGGCCTCACAATCGGGAACAGGCAGTACATCAAGAAGAGGCTGACGTCCAGGTTCCTCACCCTGCCCTCGAACGAGTACCTCCAGCAATTCAGCACGGAGATCACCTTCTTCGTCCGGACATTCTTCTTCGTCTACCTCGGGCTCCTTTTCGACTTCCACTCGTTCACCGCGATCCACCTCGCGCTCGGCCTCCTGATGATCAGCATCATCGTGTTTGCGAGGAGGATCACCTCGTTCATCGCCTCGAGGATTGGAGACCTCGACCCCGTGGACGCGACGGCAGTCTTCGCCATGATGCCGAAGGGGCTGTCCGCGGCCGTGCTGGCGACCCTGCCTGCCGCGATGCTCTCCGGCACGACCATATGGGAGTCCACGCCCGCCCACTGGAAGCTCGACATCCTGTTCGTGAACGTGACCCTAATCGTCATACTCGGCACGACGATCATCGCGACGCTGCTCAGCTTCGTCGTCGAGAAGAGGGTCGACAGACGCAACAGGGAGGAGCTTCGGAAGAGGATCGCGAACTCCTCTAGGCCAGCCGACGAATGATCTCGTCTCCGAACTCCCTGGTCCCTGCTGCTACGACTGGCACTGATGACATCCGGGCCAGATCCTGAGTGAGTATGTTCTCGGAGAACGTCTCCGCGACGGCCTTCTCGATGGCTTTCGTGGCCTCCGCCAATCCGAGATGCTCGAGCATCATCGCCGATGACAGGATGAGCGAGCACGGATTCGCGACATCTTTGCCCGCATACTTTGGCGCTGAGCCATGAACGGCCTCGAAGACGGCAACCTCATCGCCGATGTTGGCCCCCGGAGCGACTCCCAGCCCTCCGACCTGGGCGGCGCACGCATCCGCGAGATAGTCGCCGTTGAGATTCGGCGTGGCCAGGACCGAGAACTCCTCCGGCCTGGTCAGAATCTGTTGGAACATGTTGTCCGCGATTCTGTCGTTGACAAGTATCCTGCCTGAAGGGACGGCCTTGAGGCCAAGCTTCGTCATCTCCGATTCGGAGATGACGGTCCCGCTGAACTCTTCGAAGGCGACCTCATAGCCCCAATTCCTGAACGCGCCCTCCGTGAACTTCATGATGTTGCCCTTGTGCACGAGGGTGACCGACCCAAGGCCCTTCTTCAAAGCATAATTGAAGGCCGCACGCACGAGCCGTTTGGATGCCGCCTCCGAGATCGGCTTTATGCCAATGCCGCTACCAGGAGGGAGCTTCACGCCCATCCTGTCCTCAAGGAAGCTCGCGAGCTCAGCAGCCTCGTTCGAACCCTGGCTCCACTCGATTCCCTTGTAGACATCCTCTGTGTTCTCCCGGAAGATCACGATGTTCACCTTCTGTGGGTTCTTCACAGGGCTGGGCACTCCTTGGAAGTACCTGACCGGCCTGACGGAGGCGTACAGGTCCAGTCTCTGCCGGAGCGTGACATTCAGGCTCCTGATCCCTCCTCCGACGGGGGTCGTGAGGGGTCCTTTGAGCGCGATCCCGTGTGACTTGACTGTGTCCAGTGTGGCCTCGGGCAGCCATTCCCCCGAGGTCTTGAACGACTTCTCTCCGGCGAGAACCTCTCTCCAGCGGATTGTCAAATCCCCGTCGGAGACATTCTTGACTGCAGCGTCCGTCACTGCCCTGGCCACTTCCATGATCTCTGGTCCGATGCCATCTCCAGGGATGAACGGCACCGTGATAGTTCGTGCGCCACTCCCCATCTGATCACCCCAGGAGGAAATCGCCATGCTTCTTGAGGTGGGGCACCAGGCCGCCGTCGTCCAGAAGGTGCTGCATCGTCCTCGGGATGGGGGTGGCCGCCACGGTCTTTCCGGTCCGCGTGCTCCTGACAACCCCAGCATCGAGGTCCAGCTCGACGACGTCGCCATCCTCGATCCAGTCTGTGTCACATTCTATCAGCGGGAGGCCGATGTTGAACGAGCTCCTGAGATCGGAA
>JAJYIS010000039.1 GCA_021789945.1 Thermoplasmata archaeon
ATACTACTCCGGGTCGACCGAGAGGCTCGGCTTCGGGGAGGCCGACCAGGAGAAGGGCATCGTGGAGGCGGACCTGGACACGGGCGAGGTGAGGTTCCACGGGCTCAGGATACGGCCCATGCTGGACCTGGCCCCCATAGACGCTTCGAGCCTCGCGTCTTCCGAGATACTCGGCAAGGCACGGGACATCGTGAGCTCATCATCGGTCGACGACAAGGTCGTCCGCCTGACGATATCCAACGTCTCCTCGGACGCCTACAGGTCCCTCGATTCGGGAGCCATAAGGAAGCTCGGCAGCAGCGCCCTCCACTTCGAGGTCAAGATCGACAAGCTGGAGGCCGAGGGGAAGAAGGACGCGGGGGACGCCCACATCGGCCTCCTCGCGGACGAGTTCAGGAAGTACGTGTCCAAGCTTGACATGACCGACGAGAAGAAGGCGAAGCTCCTCGACCTGGGGGCGGTCTACCTCAACAAGGAGGAGGAGGCATGAGGGTCTCCTACCTCGAGCTCAGGAACTACAGGCGGTTCAAGGAGCTGAGGCTGCAGTTCCCAGACGGGATCGTCGGCATACTCGGACTCAACGGCGTCGGCAAGACGACAATAATCGAGGGTATCGCGTGGGCCCTGTTCGGGAACGTCGACGAGGTCGTGAGGACCTCGAGGGAGAGCGTCCGGAGAGCGGCTGCTGGCCAGAACGAGAACTGCATGGCGATAGTCGAGTTCGAGCTCGGCGGGGCGGAGTACAGGATCGAGCGCGAGATGAGCGGCAAGAGCCTCTCGATGAGGGCCGAGCTGCGGTCGAGGGGGACCGTGCTCGCGGACGGGGACAAGCCCGTCAGGCGCATGGTCGAGAAGCTGCTCGGGATGGACCACAAGTCGTTCTTCACGTCGGTGTTCGCGCGGCAGAAGGAGCTGAACGCGCTGCAGAACGTGGCCGCGGGGGAGAGGAAGAAGGTCGTCCTCAGGATGCTCAGGATAGACGGCATCGACGATGTCCTCGTCGACGTCCGAGCCGACAAGCGAGACCTGAAGGCCAAGGTCGAGGGGGCGCAGAAGACGCTCATGACGGAGGACGGGAGGGAGAAGGAGAAGGTCCTGAGGGAGAGGCTCCCGGCGATCACGTCCGCCCTCGAGCTGGCGCTCAAGGAGTACAGGGAGGCGGAGCAGCGCGAGAGCCAGGCCGCCAGGGAGCTCGAGGCCGTGAGGGCCAAGCGGGACGAACTCAAGAAGGACGACGATGCCTACAACTCAGCGGCCAGCGACCTCAAGGCGAAGCAGTCTTCCCTGTTCGAGCAGGGGAAGCGCCAGGAGAGCGTCCTTGGACGGATCGAGGTCGCGGAGTTGAAGCTCAAGAGGCTTCCCGAGGTCGAGAGGCAGGACTCCGAGTTCAAGGGCGCGGCCGAGCGGAAGGAGGACCTCGAGAAGGCCAGGGTCAAGCACGAGAAGGCCAAGGCGGTGGCAGAGGAGATAGAGAGGGACCGCGCGGAGATGGCCCGACGGACAGCGGACATCGAGAAGCTGCAGCAGGGGCTGGGCAAGGTGTCGGAGACAGATGCCCAGATCGCGGAGCTGGAGGCTGGCAAGCTCGAGTGCGAGGAGTCCAAGGGCTCGATCTCGGGCAGGATGGGCGAGCTGAGGGCCAAGGTCGCGAAGGCCCTGGACTCAGCCGAGAAGGACAGGAAGAAGCTCAGGGAGATCCAGGAGGCCGGCAGGAAGGGGATCTGCCCCACCTGCGAGCGCGTCCTCGAGGACGCGTACGACCTGCTCGTGAAGAAGCTCGCCGAGAGCGCTGACGAAGCCGGGAAGCAGGCGAAGGAGTTCGAGGCGGAGATCGCGAGGCTCGATTCCGAGCTCCTGGGAGTGGCGCGGAAGGAGGACGCGATCAAGAAGAAGCGCGCGCGGCTCGAGGAGGAGGCCATCAGGCTGAGGAAGCTCGAATCGTCCCTGGCCGAGAGGCGCGGGGAGCTCGCGAGGCTGTCCGAGAAGGTCGGGCAGAGGGAGAGGGCCCTCTCGGAACTCGGAGATGCCTCGTTCGACGAGAGGAAGTTCTCGGAGGCTAAGGAGGCCTACGAGCGGCTCAAGGCGGTCCATGACGAGTTCACGAAGCTGAACAGCCTCAAGGAGCAGCACGAGCAGCTGCTGAAGGACCTCGAGTCCGTCAAGGAGGCCATCAGGAGGACGAAGATGGAGGAGCAGACCTTCCAGGACATCGTCCGGACGCTTGAACCCAAGAAGGGCCTGTTCCATCTGGCCATCAAGGAGCTTGATGAAAAAACAGCATCCCTGAACAAGGCCAAGGACGCCCTGCGCAGGCACGGCAGCGCGAAGGACAAGGCCCAGTCGGACCTCGAAGGGGCCAAGCGCGACCTGGAGGAGATCGCGCGCGTGAAGAAGGTGATCGAGGACGACAGCCGAAGGGCGGAGGACCTGGCGCTGCTCGAGGATGTCGTGGTCAACTTCAAGGACAACCTCATAGGCAGGATAGCGCCGACGCTGTCCGAGCTGGCGTCGCGGGAGATGGACGCGATGACCGAGGGGAAGTACCCCAAGATCGAGCTCGACGACAACTACGAGATGCAGGTAGAGGACCAGGGGGTCGCCTACCCGGTGTCCCGGTTCTCCGGCGGGGAGTCCGATCTCGCGAACCTGAGCCTCAGGCTGGCGATATCGACCATAATCGCGGACCGGACCGGCGCGAACCCGATGAACCTGCTCATATTGGACGAGATATTCGGCTCGCAGGACCCGAACCGCAAGAGGAGCGTGATGTCGGCGCTCTCAAGGCTCTCCGTCCAGTTCCGCCAGATATTCCTGATAACGCACATCGAGGACGTCAAGGACTCGATGAGCTCTGTGATCAAGGTCGAGGAGCAGGAGGACGGCACGAGCAAGGCGTACCTAGCAGGCTAGAACTCGCCCAGCCGCTTCTGGTCCTGTATGTCGATGTCCTTCTCCTCGTGCGGGACCTTCAGGAGGTCCATCATCTGGAAGGCGTTCTTGACCGCCTTCGCTCTCCCGTGGTTGTTGAAGTATATCCTCGTCCTGTCGCTGTTCGACACGATCTCTTCGAGCCTCGGCGCCCAGGGCTCGAGCTGCTCGAGGCTGTAGAGGTAGTCGTACCTGTTCATCCGGTAGTCGTCCTCGGGCTCCTCCTTGAACCAGATATCGTAGTTCCTGCCGTGGAAGCGCACGTACGCGTGCCTCGCCGTCAACGACCTGGTGATGGGGAACCCGGGGCCGTCGACGATTGCGTTCGCTACCCTGAACTCCTGGAGCGTCTCGATCACGTCGGCCGCGAGCTCGTTCCCGCGCTCGTTCAGCCAGCTCCTGTGCCTGAACTCGACGGCATAGTCGTAGACGTCCGTCTCCAGGATCTGGAGCAGGCCTCTTAGCCGGCCTAGGCTCTCCTTGCCCTCGAGCCTGAAGTACGGCGTCAGCTGGATCAGGACACCTCCGAGCACCCCCGCGTCCGCAAGCGGCTTCACGCAGATATCCTCGAAGCTCGAGGCCTGCGCGGCCGCCTTCTCGGGGTCCTCCTTGATGATCGAGTCATGGGTGACCATCTGCGGGAGCTTCACGGAGAACTCGAAGCCTTTGCGCTGCCTCCCGCGCTCGATCCACGACCTCACCATGAACTCGTTCGGGACCCTGTAGAATGTGGAGTTGATCTCGACCGTGGGGAAGTACCTGGAGTAGTAGGGCAACCAGTCCCCCTTCTTCTTGGCAAGGTCCGCTGGGTAGAACCTACCCACCCAATCGTCGTACGACCAGCCAGAGCAGCCGATCAGTGCGGCCATCAGGATTTATGATGGAGTCTGTATATAAAAAGGATTGTCCGGGACGGCCGCGATAGGCCAGCTTGAGGGCACGAAGCAGGAGAAAACGATATATCGCAGGAGACGGCTAGCTTCAGTCGCCTGGAAGAATATGCTGCCGATATACATGAAGCAGTGTTCCGACACCAGGTGACAGTGCGTCGGCAAATGGGTCCCTCTACGAACTTCCGGTGAGACACCGGGGCATGTGTAGGGGACAACACGACGCGCAACACAACCCCCGGGAGGGTCAGGGCGGCGAGAGTGCGTTCGCATGCCATGAACCGCGCTGTTACGCCCGGGGGACACCATGCTCATCTCTTCTTGCGCCTGGACTCGGCGACCAGCCTGCTCAGCCACCTCTCGGCATCGGCATGGGACGAGAACTCCCGCTCCTGCCTCCTGAAGTCCTTGGTGTGGTGCACCCTCCTGCTCCTGCGGCCGCTCTCCGCGTCGATGTAATGGAGGAGCTCATGGTAGACGACGTACTCGAGGACATACCTCGGCACTCGCTCGGCGTCGAGCGCCCGGTTGACGGCCAGGAGGTCGAGCTGCTCGAAGAAGTAGCCGAGCCGTCTGGACGGCGACTCCTCTACCCACGCGAGCGTCGGATTGCCCAGCCTCCCCCTGAAGTAGGTCGAGTTGACATAGTCGAACACGGTCCTCAGGTCCCGGCAGCGGCCTTTTGGCTGCAGCATCAAAGTCCTGGCGCGCGACAGATACCTCGGACGGATCGCCTGCCAGAAGCCCTTCGAGCGGATGTGAGCCAAGTACCTTCTGGACAAGTCGTCCGGGCACTTCACGCAGTTCGCCTTGGACACGAGATACCAGGCGAGCGATTCGAGCACTTCGTCGGGGGCGCTCTCGAGGTAGTCGCTTATCTTGAACCGCACCACACCAGGCTCTCTCCGCCAAGTGTGCTTGAGCTCTGAGTACGGGAAGAATCGCGCGAGCGCATGCCCTCTTCCGAGCTTCGCGGATACGTCGGCAAACAGCTCGGAAAGGTCCACGACGAAAGAATGGCCGACGCTCTTTATAATTCTGGTCGTCAATCCAGATTCCGTCCCTGCTCGAAGACGCCAGCTCATGAGGGTCAGACTTGAATCCGACGATGCATATGGCTAGCACGATCGCCAGATCGATGGCAGCAGCTGTCCTCGCGCTCCTCTTGGCCGCTGTGACCCTCGGAGGAGCGTTGGCTGAGGCAGCTGGCGAGGCGAAGGCCGATATGGTGTCAAGCGTCTCTGGAGAGCGGATGATGGCGACCGTAGACGCGCTCGCGCAGTTCGGGACGAGGGTGTTCTACACGAGCTCGTCCGCGGATTCCAGCGCCTATGTCCACGACAGGCTCGCGGACCTCGGCCTTTGGGTGTACTATCAGGACCTGAATGTGTCAGACTTTGCCGTCAGAAATGTGGTGGCCGTCCTGAACGGGACCGATCGGGACGCGCCTCAGACGCTGTTCGGGGCCCACTATGACAGCTCGGGAGGTAACCTGTGGAATTTCTCGGTCGGAGGGACTGTCCTGGCACCAGGCGCGGATGATGATGCGTCCGGGGTAGCGGCCGTGATCGAGCTCGCGACAGTCCTCAGCGGCGTGCATCCCAAGGGAACAGTCAAGTTCGTCGCGTTCACCGCAGAGGAGGCCGGACTCAACGGGAGCAGGTACTTCGCTGAACGGGAGAGGGCACAGGGCGTGGCGTACTCGAACACGGCCATACTGGACATGATCGGATACAGGATGGAATCCGCAAACGAGGCCCTGATATTCCAGGACTACGACGCGAACTCCTTGGGCGACTCCATGTCGAAGGCCGTGCGGGACTATTCTCTGGATTTGTCGGTCACGCAGGTGGCAGGAAAAGAGATGACTGGCAGCGACCACGCGTCATTCTGGGCGGCCGGATACCCGAGCCTTCTGGTGATAGAGGCGTTCTCGAGCAGGCTGCCGGAGAACCCCTACTATCACACAAGTCTGGACATCCCGGACTACCTTTCACCGGATCAGATGGTCGAGGTCACAAAAATGGTCCTTGGCGGCTTCTTGTCCTTGGAGAGCGCGCCCAGCTCGAGCATTCCCACGACAGCCGTCATCATTATAGGAGCGGCCGTAATCGCCACAGTCGCGGCCGGAGCCATACTGATCATCAGGAGGCACAGGGAGTGGGAAACATGACCCAGGAGAACGACGAGCAAGGACCGCACAGAGCATATCCAGAGCATCCCCTGGTCGGGGTCGGCGCCGTGGTGATAAAGGACGGGAAGTTCCTGCTCATCAAGCGAGCGTTCGAACCTAGCTTGGGCAAGTGGAGCGTGCCCGGGGGCCTCGTGGAGGTGGGCGAGAGCCTCGCTGAGGCATGCATTCGCGAGACTGAGGAGGAGACGGGGCTCAAGGTCGAGATCCTGGAGCTCATCAACGTCTTCGACATGATCGACAGGGACGATTCTGGAAAGGTCCGGTACCACTACGTCCTGATCGACTTCCTCGCGAAGCCGGTCGGGGGCAAGGAGAGGCTCAGCCCTGAGAGCACGGACATGAGATGGGTCTCGAGAGAGGACATGAGGCAGCTGGACATGGCGAAGACGGCGAGGCGGGCGATCGAGGAGCTCTTCGGAGGCCCGGGCCGCTAGTCGAGTCCAGGGACCGCCGGCCTCGAAGCATCGGGGATGGTCATCTCCGGACCCCGGCTGACCTTCGCGGTCCTGAGCACGAGCACTGGGACGTCCACGGACCGTATGATCCTGTCATAGACCGCCCCGAACATCGTCCGCTCGAGTGCCGACTGGGGACCGGCGCCCATCACCAGGATGTCGCACTCCTTGGAGCGCTCAACGACGGTGTTAACGAATGACTTGGAGTGCACGTACTTGATCTCGTTCGGGACCTTGACCCTGTCCGCCATCTTCCCGAGCCTCTCGGCGTTGCCTCGGACGAGCTCGATCTGGGAGTCCTCCGTGATCACGGCCAGGATCTCTATGTTGGCCCCGTACTCCTTCGCGATCGGCAAGGCGAGCAGCAGAGCCTTCCTCGTTTCGAAGAACCCGCCGACCACGAGGAGCAGGCGGTCGATGTTCTTGCTCAGCCTCTTCGTCTTGATGACGGCGACATCGCACGGGGCGTCGACGACAACGCGGTCGAGGTTCCTGCCAAGGATGGTGCCCCCGCGCCTCCTCGTGCCCTTCCAGCCGAGCACGAGCAGGTTCGCAGCCTCGTGCTTCGTCTGGTCCAGGATGGAGCCAGCAACGTCATAGGACACAGACACGACCGGCCGGACCACGACGGTCGATGGCGCGACCTTGATGGACTTCCTGAGGCTCATCGCGATCTCGTCGATGTAGTCCTTGCTGATCGTCTCCAGGGGCATCGAGCGCGGGACCTCGACGATCTTGTTCACCGTCAGCTCTCCGTTGAAGTAGCGCGCATATATCCCCGCCATCGCCAGAAGCCTGAGGTCCCCCACATCCTCGAGTGCGAGGAAGACCCTGTAACGTTCGATCTGCTCTTTGGTGAGCGGCTTTTGCGGGACCCTCTTCTGCTCGACTATGGACTCGTATTCCTCCGGCCTGGCGAAGATTGATGCGACAAATCCGATCGCCAGCCATACAAGTGTCACGTACCACGCCTGAGGGACGAGCCACCACAGGGATATGGCGAGCGCGAGCTTTGTCACGACCCCGATTATCGGGAAGAGAGGGAACAGGGGAGTCCTGAAGCCGATGTCCATCTCCGTCAATCTCGGTATCAGCCGTATGGAGGAGAGGTTGGCGAGCGTGAAGAGGAGGAGGAACACGACGGAGGTGGAGGCCACCACCGTCTTGAGAGGGAACATGATCATGACGAGCATGATCGCGCCCGTGATTAGGATCGCGTTGTGGGGTATCCGCCTCACGGAATGGATTCGCCCGAAGACGCTCGGGAGCGAGCCGTCGCGGCCCATCGCGAAGCTCACCCTGGATGACGAGAAGACGGTCGCGTTCAGCGCAGCCATGGCGGAGAGCATGCCCCCCAGCATCACGATGGGCGCACCTAGGACCGGCAATACGTCCTTCGCCGTGAAGAACACGGCGTTCTCTCCCTGCTGCCCGATCACAGTTGGGGAGAAGTTCATCAGGCACGCGACGGACACGAGCGCGTAGAGCAGGACGGCCACCGCGATCGATATGAATATGGCCTTCGGAATGTTCTTCTTGGGGTTCTTGACCTCTTCCCCGCACTGCACGATTATCTCGTACCCTTCGAATGCCAGTATCGTGAAGGCCATGACCATGAAGATGTCCGAGAACCCCTCTCCCGACGGCAGGATGGGCTCGAAGCTGTCAACCACGTGGACGCCCCGTGTGTCGAACGCGAACATGACCGCGAAGAGCACGAAGAAGGCGATTATCGCGAGCTGTACGACGGTCACAGTGGTCCCGGCCTTGCCAGTGACCCCGACACCGATGTAGTTGATGCCCAGGAAGAACAGGATTGCGAGGACGGCGAGAACCCTGACCTCGACCATCTGGCCCAGACCGAAGAAGTCTATGCCCAGGAAGCCGAAGACCGCGACCGTGGCGTATCCGAACCCGAGCGAGTAGAAGCTACACGCGACTGTATGCCCGAACCAGGAGAGCCATCCCGAGATGAACCCCGCAGGATGCGGAAGCGCTTTCTTGGCCCAGAGATAGCCCCCTCCTGCCTCCGGGAACGAGGAGCCGAGCTCGGCATATGTGGACGCGGTGAAGATCGTGACTATGCTGTTCAGGATCAGCACTATGAGGATCCCTTGGCCAATCTCGCCAATGACCACCCCGATCAGCACGAAGATGCTCGTGCCTATCATCGCCCCCACGCCTATCATCGTGACGTCGAGTAGGCCCAGGTCCCGCCTGAGGGTGACAGTGACTGCTGGCTGTGGGGTGCTAGACATCTGGGCGAAAGTGATGATATGTGGCCGGTATAAGCCTTTCCGAAATCGTTTGGCCAGCGGAGTCAGGCGAGCCGATGGGCGGCCGCACCGTCCACATATACATTTAAATCGTACTTCCATCATCCCGCGGGGGCATCATCCATGACCGAAGGCTCGTTCGACGACCTCGAGAGGTCCATCATGGACGAGTGTCTCAGCAAGGACCCTGCGTTCGCGACACAAGTCGGATGGCACAAGTACGACCACAAGCTCGGGGACCTGGGCCCGGGGGCAGCGAAGAGACATGCCGAGCTGCTTGGGACCATGATCGGGAAGCTCGAGAGAGTCAAACCCGAGGGCCTTGATGCAGACCAGGCAATCGACCGTGATTATGCCATTCGCTTCCTCAAGCTTCGAATCTTCGAGCTCTCGGAGATCCGAAGGAGCGAGAAGGTGGCGCTCGCGGCGTCGGAGCTCGGCAACTCGCTGTTCCTCCTGGTGGCGAGGGAGCATCCGTCGTTCGAGGAGAGGCGGGATGCCATCGCAGCGCGGCTGGAAGCCGCTCCCGCGTTCCTTGAGAGCTCGAAGAAGGCGGTCACGGACCCCTGGAAGCTCTGGAACGAGATCGTGTACGAGACTGGCGCCAGGATGCCAGCGTTCCTGGAGGAGATCCTCGGTCATTTCGGATCTGGCTCAAGGAACGGGGAGGGTGAGAGGAGGCTCGACAGGGCGGTGAAGGAGGCGACGGATGCCGTCCGGGAATTCAACCTCTGGGTCAGGGATGAGGTCATCACAGGCTCGTCCCCGAGGACATCCATCGGACCGGATCTCTACGGGAGGTACCTCGAGCTCCAGGACTTCGGCGTGACTCCCGACGAGGCACTGGCAATCGCAGAAAGGCACCTTGCTGAGGTGAGCAGGCGGAAGGCGGAGATCGCCAAGTGGATAGTCGGCTCATCGGATGCCACGAAGGCGGTCAAGAGCATGAGGGCAGACCATCCAGCGGACTTCGACGGCATCCTGAGCGAGTACAGGTCGTCGGCGTCGAAGGCGCGTGAGTTCGTGAAGGCAAAGGGGCTGGTGACCGTCCCTGGCGGTGAAGAGTTAAGGATCGTCTCGACCCCTTCGTACATGCGCCACATCGTCCCCTATGCGGCCCAGTACGAGGCCGGTCGGTTCGATGACGACCGCTCCGGCCTGTTCCTGGTCACCCCGGACCCGGCGAGCCCCGAGACGCTCGAGGAGCACAGCCACGCTGGGATAACGAACACCACCGTCCACGAGGGCTACCCCGGCCATCACCTTCACGGAGTCTGCGCGAACCTCAACAAGTCATATCTCAGGATCCTCCACCAATCGCCTGACTTCGCCGAGGGCTGGGCCCTCTACTGCGAGGACATGATGATCTCGCAGGGGTACAACGACAACCCTCTCGGCAGGCTCGCGATGCTCAACGACCTGGGGTTCAGGCTGGCCCGGCAGATCGCGGACGTCAAGCTCGCATCTGGCAAGATGACCCTTAAGGAGGCAGCTGAGCTGCTGATAAGGGAGACTGGCACGAGCGCGCCCTCGGCGATCTCCGAGGCGAAGGCGATGACGCTGTCGCCGACATACTACAGCTCGTACTTCGTCGGAAAGCTGGGGGTCCTCCAGATGAAGGAGGACGCGGAGAGGGCCCTGGGTGGGATGTTCGACCTCAGGTTCTTCCACGATTCCCTGATCTACTCGGGGTGCATGTCCATGCCGTTCATGAGAAGGGCGCTGGGAGCAAGGATGAGGGAGAAGCACGGAGTCGACCTTGGACCGCCCAGGGAGAGCGTCTACGAGTACGCCATGAGGACCGTCAAGGTGTGAGCTTCTACGACTCCTTGTTCAGGATGTCGACCCACTCCTCCTCGGCGATCGCCTCTTCTTCCTGCCACGCGCCTGGCTTGAATGCCTGCGCCATGTAGTCCTGGAGCATCTTCTCGACGCCGGTGACGGCCTTGGCGGTGCCATTCCAGTGCTCGAGCCTGTCCTTGTACCTCTCCTCGATGTCGCTCAGCAGCATCGGGAGCATGTCGAAGGTCTCCTTCTGAGGCCACCCGGAGTAGATCAAAGCCAGGTATGCGTACTTGCCCTTCTCGATGATGACGTTCTTGTCGCCGATCTCGAGCTTCTTCAGGCCCTCCTCGCCCTTCTGGAACGAATCACGCACGAATTCCTGGACGGCGGTGAACATGGCGCTCACCACGTCCTTGTCGAGGTTCGTGTTCTCCTCCCTGGTGACGTGGGCCACCAGCCTGCCGTCGTTGTGTATCAGGAAGAGGTTCTCGAGCGAGTACGGCCTCGGGATGCGGCCCCCGAGGAAGTAGCCGATCATGCCCGCGACCATGAGCACCAAGGGGAACGTGTACGGGTAGCCGATCTTCTGGGCCATGGTCTTCTCTACGCCCACCTGGACGCTGACCGCGTTCGACTTGTACATGCCGTCGTCCGCGACCAGCGTGACCGTAATCGTGTCGACGCCTGGCGGAAGCGTCACGTAGAGCTTGTCGCCCACGACCACCGCGTTCGCCTCAGGGGTGGCCATTATCGTGAGCACATCGCCGTCGCTGTCGTAGAAGCTGACGAAGGATGCGAGGTCGAAGACCAGAGTCCTCGGTCCTCCGACGCTGATGAGCTTGCTCTTCAGGAGAGTGGCCACAGGAGGCTGGTTCACTGGAGTGACCAGGATCGTCAGCTGGACGCTAGCCCATGCTCCCTGGGCGTCGGTCGCGATGATGGTGTACAGCTCCGACCCCGACCAGTTGTTGTCCCCCCATAGGCTCATCGCACTGTTGGTCGCGATGTCGTAGTGCACCCTGGTGCCGTTCGAGACTATCGTGTAATTCAGCGAGATGTCGTCGCTGTCGCTGAAGACGGAGTTCAGCATCATGATGTCCACGGCGCGCTCGTTCTCCGGGAAGCTGACGTAAAGCTGGTCAGGGTTCTGGACGATGACGGACGGTGGGACATTGTTGGTGACTAGCACCTTGAAGTAGCCTGTGTCCGACAGGCCCCCGGGGTCCGTGACGGTTATCCACACGGTCATCGTGAGGCCGAGGGCGCTGACTGGATAGAGTATCTGGAGCCGCCGGACACCGGTGTCGCTGTAGCCGACGGTCACATTGGGATCGCTGACCTGGATGCTCAGGGAATCGATGGTGTTGTCGGGGTCGTGCACGAACGAGCTCAAGTAGAGGTAGTATGGCAGGTCGTGCTTCACCTGAATGAGGTCGGTGATGTTCGTGACCACGGGCGGATCGTTCACGGCTATGACAGTGACTGTTATAGTGTCGACCTTGAGTGCTCCTGTAGGGTCCTTGGCGACGAACGTGCCGTAGGTCACCCCTGACCACTCGCCGGGCGCGGAGAAGTAGACATCGTGCGTGGTCTGGTTGATGAAGGGGGCGGGAATGTTCTCGAACCCAGAGGTGTAGTACAGGGGCTCGTTGTCGGGGTCGTAGAAGTAGTCGTTGAGATTGAACGCCCATCGGTCGATCGTCCCCTCGTAGATGGTCTGATTGGGGAGAGACTGGTTGAGCACGGGCGGGGTGTCGTCGGAGGCGGTGACGACGATCACCTTGCTGTCCGAAAGGCCACCGGGGTCCGTGACTGTGAGCGTCACGATCTCGAAGTAGCTCTTCAGGGTGCCCTGGTGCTTGAACAGGAATGTGGCTTCGAGCCCGTCGAACGAGATGTTCCAGATCGCGCTCGGCGAGTACTCGGGCGCGTTCGAGGAAAGCCTCAGCTCAGACTTCGGGTTGTCAACGTCCGAGACGTAGTAGGTGTAGTCGAAGGTATAGGGCAGGTCGAACTTCACCCAGAGCTCCGTCGCGACGTTGTTCACGAAGTGGGGCGGGTCGTTGACGGGAACTATGATCACTGTCACGTTCTGGAATGTCCTGAACCCGTTCGGGGCTATCACCCAGAGCGTGAACACGTTCTCGCCGTTCTGGTCCGGTTGCGTGTAGAAGTCCAGGATCGAGTTGTGGTCGGGGTCGTGAGAGATGAAGTAGAGCGAAGTGTTGACGTTCTCGACCCACCAGAACAGTCCGCTGCTGCTGCCGTTCCAGGACCAGTAGTTGTTCTGATTCAGGTCAAGCGTCCATTTCCCCGCATCCTCGCTCTGGTACTGCACGGGGATGGTCCCCAGCCACGGGCCGTCCTCCGATTCGCGGACCGTCACATTCAAGGACGCGACTATGCCGTCCGCGTAGACCCTCGCCACGCCGGTCTCAGGAATCACGCCCGCGACGAGCATAGAGGTCGACCCGCTTCCGGAGATGGAGCCGGCCGTCGTGGTCCAGTTGGCATAGGTCGGTATTCCGACGGAGTTGTCGAAGAGGTCATAGCCGACCGCAGTGAGGGTGACCGACTCGCCCTCATGGATGACGAGCGGATAGGTCGGAGAAGAGATGTTGATCCTCGCCAGGCTGCCCGCGGTCACATTGATCGTGGCATTCGCCGACGCTCCCGTCGCGTTGTCCGTGCAGAACAGCTTACCCACGCCGATGGTCGTCGCCTCGAAGCTCGCCTGGAGCCCGGCCCCTGAGAGGTTCCCTGCCACGCCCGAAACGCTCCAATAGGGCGTCCAGCTGGTGTTGACATTGTCGTGAGAATCGACCCCGACGGCAACGAAAGAGGCGACCTTGCCTGCGTGCATCATGGTGTCTCCCGGGGAGATGGTGATGTTGACGACAGGCCCGCTCGAGACCGTCACCAGCGGGCTCCATCCAGTCCGAGTCCCGTTCATGACCCTGATGTAGATCGACTCTTCTCCGAAGCTGTAGTTCACGTTCGTCAGCGTTATGGTCCCGTTGTCTGACGAGTTAATCTGCGCGCTCGCTATCGAGAGAGATCCGATGCTCTTCGTGACCCTATCGGCCTTGAACGTGTCGAACTGGATCGTGCCGACCCAGTTGGTCACCGTCCGGTTGGTGGAGTTCTCGGCAGTGACAGAGATCTGGAACGGGCTCCATGCGGTGATCGGGCTTAGAGCGGACACATTGAAATGGTCGACGGACACGACGGTGAAAGCGGCGGTCAGCCATGAGGGGTAGCCGTTGGTGTCACGCGCGGTCACGTTGGCGACATACGACCCGTTCGCGTATCTGGGCAGAATCACCTTCATGACCTCCCAGTAGGGGATCGCGGAGGCGTCAGATCGAACGGTCGCCATGGGGAGCATGGAGTCGATCCGGGTCCCATTGCTCGCATACGAGACGTTGACGCAAGCGCCGCCGATATCGTAGGCCCCGAAGGGGTCAGTTATGTTCGCAGAGATCGTGACGTTCTCGAACTCGTTGTAGTCGACCCGGGCGGCCCCTCCGGAATCCTCTGGATGCGCTTCGATCACGGAGATGAACTGCGATGTGGTCAGCGTGATGTACGAATCATAGATGGTCGTGTCGTACCACACCAGCAACCAGTCGTTCAGCGAATCGCCCCTCTGAATGATCAGCGAGAGGTAGTGCCCCTGGGGAAGTGTGTACGCGACCGACGGGATCGTTATGTTGACCATCTGGAACTCGGAGTAGTACGGGCCCGTGAGGCCAGAGGTCCCCTGGCCGATCAGAACCCCCGTGAGCGGAGTGGAGAACTGGGCAGGTGTCACATCGTAGAACGAGGCGCTCACGATCGTGCCCGAGTCGTTGTTCTGAGACTTCACCCACACGTGGACGTTCATAGCCCCAGAGATGTCCATGGGCCCGTCGAGGGCTGGATAGAGCAACCATTCGTGGTACCGCTGCGGCGGGACGTTCTTCTTGATGGTGATGCCGGGCAGGCCGTCCAGGTCGTAGTCGGTCCACGTGGGGTTGTACGGCCCCGTCGAGTTCATCCAGTCGTAGAGTCCCGCGGCTTGCACGAAGCCGTCGTGGAGGTGGAAGGTCCGGTTCCAGGTCGAGAATGAGCCCGCCTCAGCGACGCGCACAGGAGAATCAAGTAGCGGGAGCAGCGGCGACGCGAGCAGGAAGACGCCGAACAGGACTGCAAGTGGTCTGATGGTCAAGCACGAGTGCTTTCCACTCTGCGCTATATGAGAGTTGCCACTCGAAGATGGCAATGCAGATACGCCTCTTGGACGAGGTTTCATAGCCGAAGCTGGGCTTATAAGCATTCTCAAATCGTTATCATCCGTGGGAATGGATGCTGGAAGGCCTACTTCTTCATCTTGTCGCTTATGGCCAGCGCAAGCGCCTTGAACGCCGCCTCGACATTCTGCCCGGTCTTGGCGCTCGTCAGGAAGGACTCCGACCTGTACTTCGCGGCCAGCTCCTTTATATCCTGGTCCTTGACGACCCTGTCATTCTCGAGGTCCGCCTTGTTGGCCGCAAAGACCACCGGGACATCGCCCGCGACGTCGGTGAGAGCCTTTATCCAATACCTCAGCTCCTCGACCGTCTCTTTGTTCGTCATGTCGCAGACGGCAATCGCGCCGTGCGCGCCGAAGAAGTACGCTTCCCGAAGCAGCTCCCGGAATCCCTTCTGCCCCATGATGTCCCAGATGAGCATCATCACCTTGGCCTGTCCCTCGGGCCCTTGGACATCGACGATCTTCTTGGTGACCTTGGTTCCGATCGTCGCGATGTACCTGTCGTCGAACACGTCGAGGACGAATCTCTTTATCAAGCTCGTCTTCCCGACACCTGCGTCACCGATAAAGCAAACCTTGACTTTCATCAAGTCCTCGTCGACCATCCAAGTGCCCTCCATCAGGCTGTCCGAAAGCTACGATTGCAGGTAAATACATCGTATGCTTTTTAAGCCTTTGGTACTGGCCTGGCTGGTCTGGAAAGATGTTTCCAGCTCAATGGCCGCTAGTGATTTTGGGAACTCATCGATTGATGCAGATGTCACAATCGCCCCCGGTGCGATGACTATTTCTCGGGGGTGATAGGTGCGGAATGCTGATGAGGGAATCCGAACTGTTGCATGCGCTCCGGATAGCGGTCGGCGACGCTGTCCGCGGCGAGCACACGGTCGCGGTAGCGTACTCGGGCGGGGTGGATAGCTCGGTCATCGCGGCCATCGCGCGGGAACAGAAGGAGGTCATGTGCTACACCTGTGCCGTCGGCGGATCCTTCGACGCGCGCAACGCCCAGCGAAGGGCGGACGAGGAGGGAGTCAGGCTGAATATCGTCGAAGTTGGCGAGCACGGACTCGTGGGGAGGGTGGCGTCAGCGGCGAGCGCTCTACAGAGCCTCGACCCTTTCCCCATATCGTATACGGTTCCGCTCGTGACCGTGCTGGAGGAAGCGGCCGAGCACACCGTCCTCGCAGGGAACGGGGCCGACGAGCTATTCGCAGGGTACTCGAAGTACAGTTCTCTTCCGAACCCGGAGGGGAGGATGTCCGAGGACCTCGCCAAGATGCTCGACGAGTCAGCGAGACTCAGGACATGGTCGGCGGCCAAGGGCAAGCGTCTCGAGCTGCCTTTCACTGAGCCTGGAGTCATTTCGGTCTCGAGCCGGATGCCCCTGGTCGAGAAGATTTCGCAATCGGGCAGGAAATTGGCTCTGAGGGAGGTGGCCAGGGAGCTCGGGCTCCCGTCGCACG
>JAJYIS010000040.1 GCA_021789945.1 Thermoplasmata archaeon
AAGTGCGGTGGTCGAGACGCAGGACGGAACCATCGACACGAGGTTCCACGAGAACGGAAGAGGTGATGGGTTTGTCATCCGAATCCCACAGGCCCAGTAAGGAATCGGTCAAGCCCGGGAAGACCTCCAACCCCGACCCGGCGAAGCTCACCATGGTCTCAGACTACCTGAAGCGCACGCTCTCGGAGAGGCCGTACGCGTTCATCCTCGAGAGCCTTGCTGAGCGTCTCGAGACCGGGAAGGGGGACATCAGCCTCCACTCGGTCGGAGTGATATGCGCGCCCGCGGACTTCGACCCGAAGCGGGTCATATCCGAGAGGACCGTCGCGTTCGTGCCCTACTGCTGCAAGCCCTTCGACTGCCCGATGAACGACCAGTTCGGGAGGAAGAGCAGCACCTGCCAGGCAGTGGACGACAAGTGCGAGCACACGACCTGCTCGATCGGCGCGTTCATCAAGATCGCCAAGCAGCTCGGTATCAAGGAGTTCTTCGTGATAAACTCCGACACCGACCTCATCAAGTGGCTGGCGGTCAAGCGTGAGGAAGGCTTCACCCATGCGGTCGGAGTGGCATGCGAGTTCGCGGTGAGCTACGCCCTCGAGGTAATCCACAGCCAGCTAGGCTACGACGGCCTCATCCTGATCATCAACGGGGACAAGTGCAGGACCAAGACGGACTACGCTGAGAGCGACACCTTCGACCGGGGAAGGCTGACATTCATCGATGAATGGACCCTCATGGCGCTTGAGGAGATCGCGAAGGAAGCGAACAACGAGAAGGCGGCCAAGGAAGAGGGCCAGAAGGCAGCGGAGAAGTAGCGGCCTTCGTCCCGCAGCCCGGCGTATTCCAGGCGCGCGAAAGTGCGTCTCGACCCTTCTAGATCACTTCACCAGGTTTCTCGCCCAGGCGGCCGCGCGCTCCAGCTCCCCCTCCTTCAGGGGCCCCTCACGGCCCTTCACGATGAAACCCTCGGGGGTCGCGGCCACGGATGCGCCCTTTCCGGCCAGGTCGGCCGAGATCTTGTCTGCCGCGAAGCCGAAGACCCGCACGAACCTCGAGCCCAGCCTGGTATCGAACGCTGCTACCTTAACCCCCTTGACAGATGGCCCAGGGAGCCTGCCAAGCAGTTCCTGCATGGCGGGCGTGGGCTTCCCGCCATACGTCGGGGAGCCGATGATCAGCAGATCCAGTCCGGCGAGTCCGTCGGCCACGAATGTGGAGGCGCGGACCGCCTGCGTTCCCCCAGCGATCGCATCAGCCATGGACTTGGCGATTCTCTCTGTGTTTCCGTGCGCTGAATCGTACACGACAACCGTCTTCATAGGCGTCCTTCCTCGACTAGTATTTCAGGCAGAGCACTTCATTGTTGCCCAATTCTCCTTATTGCTTTCGTCTCACGGCACTTCTCGCGAGCTTTGCACTGTTCTCCCGGAGCCGCGCTCGGACAATCTCGCGGACAAACGCATCCGGCATGTATTCCTCAACGGTCCTCGTCACGTCCTTCATCAGTCCCTGAATTCTGGCCGCAGATGATCCTTCGACCCAGACAAGATCCTGAGATACGGCCGGACGTAGACGGCTAGGAGAAGCACGTACGTCACAGCCAGGTAGGACTCGAAGGATGCGATGGGTTCGTTGATATGAGTCATATTCAACGTTCGCGTCTGAACCATCTGCATAATGTTCATCAGCTCGCCAGTAAGGGCGTGCGCGATCCAATACGTCACGAGCGCGGCCCACGCGAGGGCCAGGAGAAGCACGCTCTTGCCGATGGGGCCCGTCAGCTCGAAGATGACGAGAACGTAGGTTACGAATGCGAGCAGGAATGACATCATGATGGCCGCTCCGAACTCCCATTCAACCCAGGCGTCGACGGATGCTGCGGTGTGGCTTCCGTACCATAGGACCGGGGCAATCGCCAGGATCAGAGCGAGGATGCTGAGCCAGAAGGATATGTGCGCATGTCGGAGGCGCCTACTCAGGGTCTCGGTCCATTCGTGCCGGCCGACCCACAGGAACGCAATACCTGCGAATGTGATGAATGGTCCGAGCACGAAGACCAACCCCGAGTATGGCAGCTCGTAGCTCCGGCTCAGGTACGTGTACGTTTCTAGGCCCCCTTCGATGACGAATCCGAACATCAGTATCCCGAGTGTCATGTGCAGCTTGGATACCGACCTCTGCTTTGTCTTCGGAGCTTTGCCATTGCCCTGCATTCGACTTCCTCCCTATTGTCCTCGGATGCCGCTGACGCGTAGACCGGGCAGCGCGATCCCGACCTGGAACTCGGCACCCCTGACTGGTCCTACCCTTTCTGGTCCCACGGGTAGGGCAGTAGGTCCTCTAGCTTGACTGACTTGGTGCTGCTGATTATGACATCCGCCTCAAGGTTCCTGGGGTGAATTTGGCTCATCAGCTCCCTGCATCTCCCGCAGGGCGGTATGGGTCTGCCATCCTCGTTGACTGCGACAATCTTCTTGAAGACCAGCTCACCGTGCGTGATCATCGAGGCTATCGCACTGTGCTCGGCGCAGAATCCTATGCCGCTGACCGTGTCGATTGAGACTCCGACGTGCACGGTGCCCTTTTCCGACACCAGGGCGCATCCGACGTTCCCCACGGTGAATCCATGCCTTATCTCGCGAGGCTTGAGCACAGACCGGGCGGCTCTGACGAGTTCCTTGTCGCTCACTGTTGGCAGATTGATCATCTCCCGATTGACGGGGAAAGGGAGGCTACCTGCTATAATTCTGCTGATGCAGGTTCCTACGAGAACCACAAGAACGACCGCAACGACCGCGACGAGTATCAGTATCCTCCAGTGGGAACTCGTCCAATCATGCCTTCGCCCAGAAGGAGAATCGGCCATTGCCACCATACTTTGAGCTTCGATTGGACCTGGAGCGATGGCACGAGATCCACTGGATTGCGGTGCACCCATTCTCGGGCAACGGCGGCAAATGGTTCCTCACAATGACAGACAACGACGGCCTCGAGCGACGATAGCCGGAAGCAGAGGAATCTAGCAGACCCCGATTGCACGCTTGCCCCCAAGATCCCCCGTCGCCCATCCCCTCCTGGGACCTTCTCCATGAGCCCGCCTCGCCGTGCCTTCGCTCCATCAAGCCACGGTCGAGTCGGAGATGCCATCCAAAGCGGACGATTGGCTGGGAACGCTTAATAGCCCCTATGAGACAGGATTCTGGATGGGAGCTCTTGGATGGTCTTGAGGGTGGAAATGTGGGTTGTGAAGACTGAACAGAGGGAAAGGCATCGAGAATTGCGGAGATGGTTCCTGGACTTCATCAAACTCAATCCCAAGCTTCTCGCGGAAATAAGATCGTTGAGACGGTATGCTCAAACGTTTGGCAGCCCGTCGGGAGCAATCGTCGAGGTCGTCGAGTTTGACAGTCTAGCTGACAAAGAGGTGCTGGATAGGAGACTGTCAAAGGGCCCGGAATGCCTGAGATTCCATGAGGAGCCTCACCCCCTCAAGGATGAGTCCACCATCACCATGTCTACATGGGAACCGTATCTCTGAGCGAGGGACACCGTTGTCTTCCTTTCACGTGGGCTCTTCGTCGCCAAGATCGACCAGTGCGTTTGCCCGGGTCGGTCAACCTCTGGCCTCATTGAGGATGTCATTCCTCTCTTTTCGCTGGAAGAAATGGCCATATCTGAGGCGCGAGATAGGATATCCAGAAGAATGCGACGAGACCGACGATTGCGACCCACACCAAGAGGGGGACGCTGACACGGGTGCTGATGTAGTAGAATGTCCCGAAAACAACGACGGACGTGACCAGGAGGACCGATACCAGAACATACGTCAATCTAACATACTTCTCTCGCGAAATCACGCTCCTCAGGGTAGCCCCCGGACGTATCACCTTCATCTCGACGAACCTGTCCGGGGTGTTGGGCCTGACCGTGATTTCGGGCCTCCAATAGGATATCCACCATGGAATCTCCCAACTCCTCTCATCCTGGTCCTGGATCTCCGACGGTCCCGACGATGAGGACATCCTCGCGATCAAATGCTCCCCGCACCGGGGGCAGAATTCGCATACATCAGCGACCGTGCCTCGGCACTTCGGGCATTCCATATGGACCTCGACTATCGCACAGGTCGGTGAGGATAAATCATTTCCTGCGGATATCCGACCTCCCTTACCCACGATTTCTATCAAGCAAGGGAGCTGTCATCTTCTGTCATCACGGAGAACGAGAAAAGGTGCCAGGTGAAGGACATAAGCCCCTTGAAGACCCCCATGTCGGAGCGTGATTCCTGCATGATTGGGGCGAATGCACAAGAGACTGCTTGGGTTCGCTGATTCTTGCCAATCAGGAAATGAAGGCTGCCTTTCCTCCCCTATGATGTCTTCCGAGGTCAATTGCTCATAGAAGTGGTCCGGAGAAGATGAGAGTTCCCGAAAGCACGACAGTATCTACATGAGTGCTATTCTGATCTTCGATCACCACGAAATCATACCCATTGAACGCGTAGTACTCTGGGATGACGAACGATCCATAACTCGTTTGAACCGGCGAGCTTGAAGAATAGACCAGCTCACCCGCAGGTGCCATGATTGAGAGCCTGGCAGAGTTGAAAGTTGTTGTATGCCAGTAGAACTGGAAGAATCCCGAATGGTTGAACACAAACCATCCATATGAGAAGGAGGTGTTATCCTCAACAACATCCTTGACTGATACGTCTATCGAGATGTCCATCTTCTGAACCTTGCTCACAGGAACAGTAAGAAGAGCGACCATTACCACAGTATCGAGAATCACAAGGACAATGACTATGATGAAGACCCTTTGGAGCAAAGTCCCGCGTCGCGTCGATTCACCAACCTTGGGAGGCTGGTAAGGCGGCTGATGTGCCAGTTGGCCTTCTTCCTGATGATTCACTCGTTGCACAGACTCGCCATCCATGATGTCACATCAGAGACATAAGGTCTATCTATTGGATTTCGAGCGTAGTGCCTCGTACTGGAATATTCATGAATTGCCTTTCCTCCCCTAAGGTCCTTGCCGAGAATCCAGGTGAAGGACACAAATCCAGTTGCTGTCCTTCACCTCTTAAGTAGTTTAAGTGCCAGGTCAAGGTTCGTAAGCCCCTTTCTGTTCGCCCCTTTCGGGGTTGATGGCATTCGACTATTGCACTCTACCCGCCGACGATGAGAGATCGATCCGGCCGTTTGAGCTTGCTCCAGTGGGGAGTCGCCGTTTCACCAGATCCCCGGGAGGCTTCATCCACAGAGGAATCATCACCGTATCCCGGGACTGTGTCGTTTCTGCGCCCTTGCCAGGACTCTCGCCCTGCTGCTCTGGCAGCCCACTTTCTCACGGAGAGGGGACTTTCCTCAGCCGGCGCGAGATGAACCCGCGCCTACCGTCAGCCATCCGCCTTCTCCTGGCGATAGACATCAGTGAACGCTCGGTACAAAAGCCTTTCTGAGCAGAGCACACCGGACGCGCTCTCAGATGGTCCTCGAGGGCGAGAATGCGGTCTCGACAACCACCTTGCCCGTCTCCGCATCGAAGTACACGGAGCGACCCCTGTTGCCCTCGACATCCTCGGCGACGACGCGAATCCCGAACTCGCGAAGGGCCTTCTTGACCTCGGCGATGTTATTCCTCCCTATGTCTGCATACGTAAGGTTCAGGTTCGTGAACATTTGCGCGCCGCCCACAATCTTCGCCACCATTCTCTCCTTGGCCGCGCCCCTGGCCGCTAGCTCCCTGATGAGCTTCCTGGTACCTGAGTCCGCGTACTTCTCTTCGGAGGCGTTGTTCTTGGCAGGCGCCTTGGGGAGCAAGACGTGCACGATGCCCCCGAGGCGAAGTTGGTGGTCATAGAGTATCACAGCTACGCACGAGCCGAGGCCTAGGCATGCCAACTGCTCGGGCGGGCGGCAAATGCCCAGCTGACCGATGCCTATGACCTTCTGGACCCTCATTGTTCAGGTGCTCCCATCCGATCCAAGATCAGCTTCAAGGTCGACTCCTCGGGCAGCATGAGGAAGTATCCCTCGAACTGCCGGTCGATCGCCTTGAACGAAGTGTGCACGGCTATGACTGTGTCGACCTTCGCGCCAACGGTCGCAAGCGGCATGTCGAGGACCGCGCCCAGGAGGTCGACCGTCGCGTCCGGCGGCGCTGGAATCATGTCGATGTCGATCATCTTGGAGACCGCGATGAGGTACCAGCAGAGGCAAATGTTCCCGACCTCCTTGAGCGCGGACATCTGTATCTGGTTCAACGAGGACAGGACGACCTTCTCTTTGGTCAGATGCTCGAGCAGGGCGATCGCGGAATCTTGCGGCAGGACGACCAGTACCCCGCTCTTCAGTTCCCCGCAGAGGTACGTGTAGGTGCCGGCGACAACCTGTTTCGCTCCCCCGAGGTACTCGGAGACCTTGGACAGTGGGAGGATCTCGCAGGTTGTCGCATCGTTCATCAGCTCGACGTCCAGCAGCGAGGATAGAGCCGTTGCCGCGCTCCCGGCGCCTATGTTCGCAAACTCAGTCACGATGTCAATCACTCTGCCATGGGTCTGACCGTCCACCATGTTCACCCGCCCAGAATCGAATCGATGTCAAGGATGAGCGCTATGCTGCCCGTGCCGAGAATCGTCCCGCCGGATATCCCGCGCGTGCCCTTCAGCCTGCGGTCGAGGGATTTCACGACTATCTGCTGATGGCCGAGGAGCTCGTCGACCTCCAGCGCGGCCCTTCTGTCGCGGCTTTGGACTATCAAGGCGTTGAGAGAGCTCGTCTTCTCTGCAGGCTTTTCGATCCCGAAGAAGCCCTTCATGCTGATCAATGGCAGGACCTCTCCCCTGAGCTGCACGACTTCCCTCTCCCGGACGGACTTCACCTCTACCCTCTCGTACTTGTGGGTCTCCACGACCGCTCCCATGGGCACGGCGTAGGTCTGGCCGGCGATCTGCACGAGCATCGCCTCGATGATGGCCAGCGTGAACGGCAGCCAGAGGGAGAAGGTCGTCCCCGCGCCCTTGGACGTGTTGACCATGACCGACCCTCCGAGGTACTCGACGTTGTTCCTCACGACATCGAGCCCGACGCCTCGGCCGGAGACCTCGGTCACCTCGGTCTTGGTCGAGAACCCGGGCTTGAACAGAAGGTCTATTAGGTCTCTCGAGAGGGCGTTCGCGGCCTCCGATTCCGTCATCATGCCCTTCTTGACCGCCACCGCCCGGATCTTGTCGGCATCGATTCCCCTCCCGTCATCTGACACCTCTATCAGGACATGGTCCTGCTGCTTCGATGCGACGACCCTGATCAGGCCCTTGGGCTTCTTCCCAGCCTTCTCTCGCTCCTCGGGAGTCTCGATGCCGTGGTCGACGCAGTTCCTGAGCAGGTGCATCATCGGTTCGGTTATCCTGTCGACGACCGTCCTGTCAAGTTCGATGTCGCCGCCCTCCACCACGAGCTCGACCTCCTTGCCCCCGTTCTTTGCCAGGTCCCTCACCATGCGCGGGAACCGGCCAACGACCATGTCGAGGGGTATCATCCTGATGCCCAGGACCTTCGACTGGATGTTAGAGGTCAGCTTGTCTATGAGCGAGGATATCTCTTGGAGGTCGCCGTCCTGCTGCGCCGTGGCCTTCTCCAACAGCCTGCTACGGCTGATCACGAGCTCCCCCACGTCGTCGAGGAGATCGTCGAGCTTGTCCATGCCGACCCTCACGGTCTTCGCCAGCGCGGCATCCGGTGTCGGGGCGGCCGGCCCAGCTTCTTGACGAGACATCTTCTCCCAGCTCTCCCGTGGCTTGTCGGTATCGCCCACGAGCAACTGGTCCACGTCTGTCATCGCCGCGATCCTCTTGACGGAATCGTGGAACTTCTCGCCCGCCTCGAACGTTATCTGGAGCTCTTCGAACATGTGCTCGTGCTCGATCTCCTGCTCGTCAGGATTGGAATCTATGACCACGGACGTCTTCCCGAGCTCCTTCAGGATCACAAGGGCCCTGGCGGACGGCAGGGCGCAACGCTTGCCGAGCCGGACCACCATGGTCTTGGTCGGTGTCTCCACTCTCTTGCGCTTGCCGGCCGGGGCCTCCTTCTTCTCCGGTGCTGGTTTCGACTTCTGGGTCAAGGCCTTCTGAAGCTGTTCGATTAGTCCCTGGTCGAAGGGGATCTCCTTTGAGCTCTCCACCGCCGACACCATCGAGTCCAGGGTGTCCAGGCCGTGGAAGATTGCCTCCGCGACTGCGCCCGTCGGCGAGAGCTCGCCTTCCCTGACCGCGGACAGGACGTCCTCGATAGCGTGCGCGGTGTCAGCGACGGACTGCATGTTCATCATGCCCGCCATGCCCTTTATCGTATGACAGCTCCTGAAGATCTGGTCCACGAGCTCCCTGTTCTCGGGCTCCTTCTCAAGGCCGACCATGGCGTCGTTGGCGACTCTCAGTGATTCCCTGGACTCGGTCACGAACAGCCTGGCATACTTCTTCATGTCGAGTTCCTTTGCCATAGGCTATCAGTCCTCCAGAAACTCGATTATAGCCCTGGGAATCTCTTCGAGAGGGAGCACCTCGTCGGCGATGCCCTCATCTATCACGGCCCTTGGCATGCCGAACACGATGGATGACTGCTCGTCCTGGACTATGACCTTGCCCCCGGACTTCTTGATTGCCCTCGCCCCCTCCATCCCGTCGCTGCCCATTCCAGTCAGCACGACCGCTAGCGTCTGGTTAGGAAGACAGTCGGCGGCGCTCTCGAAGAGGATGTCGGCCGACGGCTTGACGAAATTCACCGGCGCGCCGTCATCGAGCTGGGTCTGCAGCGTCATCGCGCCTTTCCACTTGAGCTTCAGGTGCCGGCCTCCAGGGGCGAGATAGGCCACCCCCCTCTCGACCCTCTGGCCGTCTATCGCGAGGACGACCCTCGGCCCCTTGGCCGAGTCGAGCCTTCTCGCGAACGAGACGGAGAAATCCTCGGGGATGTGTTGTACGATGAATATGGGTGCTGGAAGGTCGCTGGGAAGGGCGGCGAAGATCGTCTCCAGCGCCCTCGGCCCGCCCGTGGATGCCGCGATGACTATCGACCTGAAGTTCTTCGTAGCCTGCTTCTTCATTGCCGTGAGCTTGTGAGGATGAGCGTCGCGCGCGCGCTGAAGCGCCTCGACGCGGGCTGACGCGCAGGTCTTGACTATGTCGGTTATCCTCTCGGTGAAGTTCACGATGTCAATCGAGACCGGGCCGCTCGGCTTCGAGATGAAATCGACCGCGCCCATCTCGAGGGCCTTTATGGGTAACTGGTCGTCCTTCTTGTCCATCGCTGAGAGCATGATCACCCTCGTCGGATTCTCTTTCATTATTCGCTGCAGGGTCGCTATCCCGTCCATCCTGGGCATCTGAATGTCCAGAAGGACCACGTCGGGCTTGAGCGACCCCACATCCGCGACGGCCTCCAGGCCGTCCTTGGCCGCGCCGACGACTTCGATTTCTGCGTCGGACTCGAGCATGTCCTTGAGGACGACGCGCATGTAGGCGCTGTCATCGACTATGAGGGTCCTGACCTTTCCCGGCATCGGGCTCCCTCAGACTTCCATCTGAAGAACCGCGTTCACTGACTCCAGGACGTCGTCCGCCGTGAAGGGCTTGATTATGAAGTCCACAGCCCCGGCCTCGAGGGACCTCATCACGGTCCTCTGGTGACCAAGCGCGGATATCATGATTATCTTGACCTTCTGGTTGGCGCTCTTGAGCCTCCGGACGGCCTCGATGCCATCCTGGTCCGGCATGACGATATCCATGGTTATGACGTCCGCTCCCTCCTTGACGAACCTCTGATAGGCCTCGTTGGCGTTCCTCGCCTCGATGACCTTGTGTCCGCCTGCCTCCAGGATGTTCCGCAGGACCTTCCTCATGAACTCAGAGTCATCTACCACTAGCACCTTGGACATCTCACGACCTCCTTGGTCCGGCCTCTGAACCGACTGACAGATCAAGTATCTTGATCGGGTCGACGAGCGTGATGAGCCTGTCGTCCCGTTTCGCGATTCCTAGGACGTACTCCGACTCGATCTTGCTGGCTATGGGAGTGGGGACATCCTCGACCGAGTCCTTCGAGATGTGTATCACTTCCGTGACCTCGTCGACGATGAATCCCACGGGAGCGTCTGGAGCATCTATCACGACTATCTTCGTCTCCGTCTTCTCCGTAGGAGGGCCCATGCCGAACCTCTTGCGCATGTCTATGATCGTCACGAGCTTGCCCCTGAGGTTCATCACGCCCTCGACGTATCCGACGCTGCCGTGCACGGCGGTGATCTGGTCCATGCTCTGAATCTCCCTCACGGTGGACACGTCGAACCCGTACTCCTCGCGGCCCAGCTTGAAGACGACGTACTGCTTGGACTCGGATTCCACCATAGGCATCATTGCCCCTTGTCCGTCGTGCCGGCAGACCTGTTCTTCTTCGAATCCGAGCCGCCGACCTCCGTCTGCCTGGTTATGTCGTTGAGCTTCGTCGCCAGGTCGGCCAGATCGTGAGCTGATGCCGTGAGCTCCTCCATGCCAGCTGCGAGCTGCTCCGTGGACACCGAGACCCCCTCAGCGGACGACGATGTCTCCCTGGCGATGACCGCAACCTCATCGAGCGACTTCGCGATGTTCTCGGTAAGAGCCTTCTGCTCCTCCGTGGATGCGCTGATCTCCTCGACCATCGCCGCGGTCTCCTGGATAGTCGCCGCAATGTCCTCGAGGGACTTGAGCGAGTCCGAGATGGTCCTCGCGCCCTCGTTCGCGTCTGACATGGTGTGCTCCATCTTCTGGGTCGTCTCATCTATGTCGCCCTCGACAAGCTCGATGAGCGTCTGGATTTGGTCCGCCGCCCTTCGGGAGCCTTCGGCAAGCTTGCGGACCTCGTCTGCGACGACCGCGAAGCCCCGTCCCTGCTCTCCCGCCCTGGCCGCCTCGATCGCGGCATTGAGAGAGAGCAGGTTCGTCTGGTGGGCGATGTTCGTGATGATTGCGACTATCTGCGATATCTCCTTGGACTTCTTGGACAGCTGCTTCATCGAGTCGGCCGTCTCCTCGACGTTCTTCAGGAGCGAGCTCATCCGCTCCAGCGAGTTCTGGGCGGACTTGCTCCCGTTCTGGGCCACCTCGCTCGCGTTGGACGAGGCGCTCGCCGCGTTCTGAGCGCTCTGGACGACGTCATAGATGGCCTTGGTCTGCTCCGCGAGCATCTTGACCATCTCATCGATCTTCCCCGACTCGGTCTGCGCCGTCTTTGATGCCTGCATGACCGAGGTGGATACGTGCTGGGTGCTCTGGGTCATCTGACTGACGGTCTCAGCGAGCGACGAGGACGAATCCTTGATCGACTCGGACGCCGTGCGCAGCTCCTTCGTCAGATTCTCGAGGTTGCCCTTCATCGTCTTGAAGGCCTCGACGAGCTTCGCCATGTCGCCTCTGCCCTCGACGTCGATGCTCTTCGTGAAGTCGCCGTTCGCAATGGCCTGAGCGCTCTCGGTCATTTCGATGAGCGGCCTCGAAGTTCCGTCGATGAGCATGTTCATGGACATCACGAGATCCCCGATCTCGTCATTGGGCATCTTCAGGTCTAGCCTCGTCCTGAAGTTGCCTTCCGCGATCGTCTTGGCGGCCCTGGAGACCGCCACGATCGGCATCGTCTCCCTAGAGACGACAAAGAATGTCAGCAGGACGACGGCCACGACGCCCGCCGCGGCCGATATGATGGTGTACAGGAAAGCGTTCCTGACGGTCTCGCTCGTGACCTTGTCCATCAGGCCGCTCGCTGCGTTGTTCACCGATATGAGGGTGGCCATGTTGGAGTTGATGATCTCGAACGAATTCGAGGCTGCAATGGAGTCGTTGGTCGCTTCCGACACATTGCCCAACCTGAAGTAGTCCTGGACGTTCTGGGTCAAGGATACGTAGGTGGTCCACTGTGACTTGATCACCTGGTACGCGGCGTTCTCCGCGGCTATCAGGTCCCCCCTGTTCTGGCCAGTGACTATGTCTCCCATGTTCGGCATCGCGCTGAGCGAATAACGTGGGCCATAGTTGTTCACGAAGGTCGTGTAATTCGACTGATAGTCCACCATCGCGGAAAGCGATGCCGTCGCAGCCAGGCTTCCGTGCTGGAGCACATAGGACATGAATGCCTGGTGGGCTGACGACATGTTGTTCTCCCCGCCGGAGATCGCGGAGGCTACCATCAGCGCCTCATCGTTCAGTATCCTGGCGTCCCGCCTGATATCGTACAGGCCCTGCGAGGATATCGCACTGACGAGCACGACCGGCACCAGAGACAGCCCCAGGGTTATTGCCACGAGTTTCGTCGTCAAGCTGAGCTTCAATCTACCACCAGACCAAGCCAAAGTCGCCCTAGACCGCATGACGGGGGGTCATATTGGCTAGGGTATTGGCACCTCAAAATCCGTCCGGTACTTATTAATACACTTCGCTATCAATCTCATTTTTGATATCGTTTCTGGCTCGATTGCTGGCCTGCGGTCAGGTCCGACATAAAGGAATAATTAGGGGCGAGGGGCATCACTGCATCGAATGAGCTTCCTGGACGACCAGTTCTACGGCCAGGTCAAGAGGCATCTGGAGAGGTCTCGAGGGGTCGACCTGACGGGGTACTCCCCCTCATTCGTCATGAGGGCGATTAAGAAGCGGATGGGAAGGTCCAGCTCTGAGACGCCCCAAGGGTACGCCAAGCTGCTGATGAGGAGCGAGGAGGAGACGAACGAGCTCCTCAACGCCCTCTCGATCAATGTGACCGAGTTCTTCAGGGACAAGGGGGCGTTCGAGTCGCTCCAGGTCAGAGTCCTGAGGCCGCTCCTCGACTTGAAGGTCAAGTCCGGCGGGGGCATCCTGCGCATATGGGATGCCGGCTGCGCGACGGGGCAGGAGACCTACACCATAGCCATCGGGCTCGCCGAGGAGGTGAATCGCATCGGAGCGGTTGGACTTCCGCTGATGTCGATCGTGGGCACGGACATATCCAGGGACGCCCTGGCCAAGGCGAAGAGCGCGCTCTACACCCCGGAAGAGGTCGACAATGTACCAGACAAGTACCTCTCCGCGTACTTCGTGAAGCGTGGGGGCTACTACGAGGTTGTCGAGCCGCTCAGACGGAGGGTCAGATTCCATCTGGAGAACCTGCTCTCCGCGCCCAGCTCGAAGTTCTTCGACGCGATAGTCTGCAGAAACGTCCTCATCTACTTCTCGAGGCCCATGCACGAGACTGTGATGCGGAATCTCTACGACTCGCTTAGAGTGAACGGGTTCCTGATGCTCGGCCGCACGGAGGCCCTCATAGGCGACATGCGGAGGCGGTTCGAGGTCGTCGACCAGGAGAACAGGATCCTCTTGAAGATCCAGTGACCGTCGAGAGGTCACGAGAGGCCGCTGACGGGGGTGAATCTGTCTGACGCGCCTCTCGCGAGGTGGTCAGCGCCGTTCTCGAACGCTGCCAAGGCTTCATCCAAGCTGGGTACCTCGACGTCCGCCATAAATGACCTTATCGATTCGAAGTTCGAGTCGAGCTCGCGTGCGAGCTCAGCCTGTGCCGCATCCATCTCATCTGCGGTCATCTCACGGGAGATCAGGACTGCCAAACTGACCCCCTCCCTCTCCGCCTGGCTCACCATGTCCGTTACGCGCGAAAGATCCATACCAGCCCCATCCCTTGCGTATGACAATCGTCAGACAGTAGATGGGGCTGCGACCTAATAAAAGTTTCCGCGCTCAGGTCAGAGGCTCCAGCCAGTTCCTGTACTTCTTGTTCTCTCCAGCGACGATCTTGAGGAACTTCGCCTGCAGGTCCTTCGTGACCGGGCCCGGTACCCCGGCGCCCACTGGCCTCCTGTCCACCTCGCGGATCGGGGTGACCTCAGCGGCGGTGCCGGTGAAGAACAGCTCGTCGGCGAGATAGAGCTCGCTCCTGGCAACGTTCTGCTCGAGGACCCTGTAGCCAGCATCGGACGCGACCCTGATTATGGAATCCCTGGTTATGCCCGGCAATATGCCAGCGCTCAGGGGCGGCGTGATGAGAACACCGTCCTTCACGACGAAGATGTTCTCTCCAGAGCCCTCGGCGACCATGTGCAGGTCGTTCAGCATTATCGTCTCGTCGAATCCGTTCAGCTTCGCCTCCATGACCGCGAGCGCGCTGTTCAGGTAGTCCCCACAGACCTTCGCGGTCGCGGGCACTGACTCGCCGGACAGCCTGTGCCACGACGATGTGTGCACCCTTATGCCGTTCTTGATGCCCTCGTCCCCGAGGTACGCCCCCAGACTGAAAGCAGCCATGAAGACCTCGACTGGATATCCGAGCGGGTTGACGCCGATCCCCGAGACCCCGTAGAACGCGATTGGCCGGATGTAGCACGAGGTGAGCCTGTTTGCCTTCACGGTCTCCCTCGCGGCGTCGCACAGCTCCTCGAGCCCGAACGGGAGCTTCATGTTGATGGAGTTCGCCGAGAGCTCGAGCCTCCTCATGTGCTCCCTGAGCCTGAAGATGGCCGGGCCCTTGGCGGTCGAGTAGCACCTGATCCCCTCGAACACGCCCGTGCCGTAGTGCAGGCCATGGGTCAGCACGTGGACTGTCGCGTCCTTCCAGTCTATCATCTTGCCGTTCTTCCAGATCTTCTCCGTTGGCTGGATCTGCATATCCCTCGGTCTCCTGAATCACCTAACGCGATTTCACTACTTGGTTCCTGAGGCGCCCAACGCCGTCTAGCTCCACCTCGACCACGTCGCTGTGCCTCATGGGAGCGATCCCAGACGGAGTCCCGGTGGCGATGATGTCCCCAGGCTCCAGGGTCATGATCGACGAGATGTACTCGACGAGCGCTGCGTCCCCGAAAACCCTGTCGGAGAGAGGCGAGTCCTGGACGACCCCGCCGTTCAGCCTCGTCGTCACCCTCTTCGGGGCGGTGCCCGATATGAGCGGGCCGATGGGCGCGAAAGTGTCGAACCCCTTCGCTCTTGTCCAGTCGACATCCATCTTCTGGAGGTCTCTAGCGGTCACGTCGTTGATGCACGTGTACCCGAAGATGTGCTTCTTGCCGTCCTCGGCCCTCCGCGCCCGGCTGCCGATGATGATCGCGGACTCTCCCTCGTAGTCGACCCTGGAGGACATGCGCGGGAGAACGATGTCGTCCCTCGGCCCGACTATGGCGGAGACGGCCTTCGAGAATATGATCGGGACCTTGGGCATCTCGGAGCCCATCTCCCTGATATGGCTCTTGTAGTTCAGGCCGACGCAGACGACCTTCGAAGGCCTCTCGACCGGCGCGAGCGTCCTGAGATGGGAGAGCCTGTGGGCGCTCCCGTTCGGCTCGAACCCGTTCTCGATAGCGTGTGCCATCGACGGGTTGGACGCCTCGAGCACGCGGCCGGCGTCGACGCCTCCGACGAATGTCCTCCGTCCGGACGAGAACCTGCCGAGCAGCAGGCCGTGCGGTATTCTGCGCATCTTCCTGTTCACCTGTGGGGTGGCGCAATCCGGTCCGTGGTATCTATGCCTTGCAGACCTACTCGAACATCTTCCTTATCCGCTTGCCCACGACTTCGATCGTGGCCTTCTCGCCCTCGTCGCGGAGCTTCTTAAGGGTCGGCATGCCAGCATCGTTCTCCGCGACCCATTCCGAGGCGAACGCCCCGGACTGGATGTCCCTGAGGATATCCTTCATGGTCTCCTTCGTCCGGGCATCTATGATCTTGCCGCCCCGGGTCCTCCCGCCGTACTCGGCGGTGTTGGAGACGCCGTCCCACATGCCTTCGATGCCGCCCTTCTGGACGAGGTCTATGATGAGCTTCAGCTCGTGGAGCACCTCGAAGTACGCGATCTCCGGCTGGTACCCCTCCTCCACGAGCACGTCGAACGAGGTCCTGACTAGCGCGCTCGCGCCCCCGCAGAGGTCCACCTGCTCCCCGAACAGGTCCGTCTCGGTCTCCTCCTTGAAGGTGGTCTCGATGACGCCCCGGGTGGTGGCCTTGAGGCCCTTCGCGATCGCCAGCGCGGTCTTCTTCGCCT
>JAJYIS010000041.1 GCA_021789945.1 Thermoplasmata archaeon
GGGACCATGTCAGGGTCCTCGAGAAGGAGAGATGAACACAATGCCAGAGAAACTCGATGTGCTGGTTGACGGCGGCAAGGCCACGCCCGGCCCGCCACTCGGCCCAGCGCTTGGCCCGATGGGCGTGAACGTGATACAGGTCGTCAACGCTATCAACGAGAAGACGAAGGCCTTCACGGGCATGAAGGTGCCAGTCACGCTGATAGTGGACTCGAAGACCAAGGCCTTCGAGATCAAGGTCGGCACGCCGCCCGTGTCCGCGCTGATACTCAAGGAGCTCGGGGTCGAGAAGGGCAGCGGAAGCCCCAAGGCCACCAAGGTCGGCAACCTCAAGGTCGAGCAGGTCCAGAAGATCGCCGAGATGAAGAAGGACTCGATGCTCGGCAAGGACAAGAAGTCCAGGTTCAGGGAGGTTGTCGGCACATGCGTGTCGATGGGCGTCACGGTCGACGGCAAGGACCCGAAGGTCGTCATGAAGGAGATCGACTCTGGCGGGTACGCTGGACTGTTCTGAGCCGCCTCTCGTAGCGCGCGCGTTGCAGGACGATTTCTCAGCGTCGAAGAACGACCAGCAGGCCGCATCCTGACCGGCTCAGGTCGGATGGACGCCTCTGGCCATCTTGAGCTTCGCGGCCTCGCAGGCTATCGTGATGGGGTCGACCGTGGGTGCCGCGGGCGGACAGTAGGCTGTCTCTACCTGGGCGACCTCCTGAACGGTCATCCCCGCCTGGATCGCGACCGCGAACGCGTTTATCCTCATGTGAACTCGTTCCTCGCCGACAATTTGGGCCCCGAGGATCTTCCCTGTCTCCGGATGTGCGAGCACCTTGACGAATATCTCCTTCCTGCCGGGGTAATAGTCCGGGAGCGTGAACGCCCGGACCTTTCCGATCAGCGGCTTGATGCCGGAGGCCTCGAGCTGGACCGTTGTGGGACCAACCGCCGCGACCTGGCACCCGAACGGCTCGGTGGCCCGCGTTATCAGGAAACCCTTTGGCAGATGCTCATCCCCGCCGGCTGCGTTCACTCCTGCGACCATGGCCATTTTGACAGCTATCGTCCCGAGCCCGCTCACGTATGGTTTGTTCGTCACGAGGTCCGGATACTCGGTGCAGTCGCCGACGGCATAGACACCCTTCTCGCAGGTCTCGGTCCTGTCATTTACCATGATCTGCTTCGTCGTGCCGACCCTGCACCCGACCTGCTTCGCCAGCTCGGTCTCTCCCCGCTGGCCGGTCGCGATGACTATGAGGTCCGCGTAGAATTCGCGCTCCTCGCCCGTCTTCCTGTTCTGCGCGACCACGCCGTTCGCCCTCTCGTCCCCGAGGATCTCGACCACCTGGTGCTCGGTGAACAGTTTGACGCCGTGCTTCGTGATCGCGTCGGCCATCATCTGCGCCATGTCCTCATCGACCATGGCAAGAATGCAGTTCGGGAGGAACTCGACGATGGTGACCTTGCAGCCCCTGATCATGAGGGCCTCGGCGACTTCGAGCCCTACCAGGCCCGCGCCGACTATGACCGCGCGCTTGCCCTTGTAGCCGAGCGACTGGATGCCCCTCGCGTCCTCGATGGTCCTGAGGACGAAGACGCCCTTCTTGAGTTCGCCGGGGCTCCCGCCTTCCTTGAAGGCGCCCTTGATGGGCGGGACCGATGCCTTCGCCCCTGTTGCGAGGACCAGAGAATCGTAGGTCAGGTCGAGTTCCTTCTCCGGGGTCTTGACATGGACCATCTTCTTCTCCTTGTCCACCTTCGTGACCTCGGACCCGAGCATGAGGTTGATCCTGTTCTTCCTCATGCGCTCCTCGGGCGCTTCGATAAGGTTCGTTAGGTCCGGGATTATCCCGGATATGCCGTACGGCAGGCCGCACCTGGAGTACTGCGGATAGGTCTCGCGCTCGATGATCGTGATCTCAGCCGTCCGATCGGTCTTCCTCGCGAACTGGGCGGCAGTGCCTCCTCCGCATCCGCCGCCGACAATGACGATTCTCCTTACCATCGGCTCAGGTCCCCACTCGAACGCGGATAACATAGTTACGGTTAAATGATTTGCATATGCTGTTCGGCCTGGAATCCGGGACCTCATGATTCGGCCATGCCAGTCGGTCGAAAGGGGCGCTCCAAAGGGTTATAAACCCCTTCTGCATTCGCTCACTTCCCTAGGCATGTAGGAGAGCCTCGTGCTCGCATGGACTACATCGGAGGGAGTCACATTGGTAGACCAACACCTCGTCGACATCATCAAGAAGCTTCAAGCTGAGTCGAAGCAGAGGAAGTTTTTGGAATCGGTCGAGCTCGCGATCAACCTCAAGGACATCGACCTGACCAACCCGAAGAACCGTATCCAGGAGGAGGTCATCCTGCCGAACGGCCGCGGGAAGCTGGTCAAGGTCGGCGTGTTCGGCAGCTCGGAGATGGCGGTGAAGGCGAAGGGAGTCGCCGATGTCGTCATCCAGCCGGAGGAGATCGAGACCCTCGCGTCCGACAAGGCCAAGGCCAGGAAGTTCGCCAGACAGGGAGACTTCTTCCTCGCGGAGGCGCCGCTCATGCCGACCATCGGTAAGCGCCTCGGTGTCGTGCTCGGCCCGAGGGGCAAGATGCCCAAGCCGATACCCCCGGGCTCGGACCCGAAGGCACAGATAGAGAAGCTTCGGAGCAGCGTGTCCGTCAGGACAAGGGACAGGAAGACCTTCCACCTCGCGATAGGCACGAAGGACATGCCCCCGGAGAAGCTCGCGGAGAACCTCGACGCCGTGCTGAAGAGGCTCACCTCGAAGCTCGAGAGGGGCAAGATGAACATCCATTCGATCTATGTCAAGACCACGATGGGTCCGTCGTTCAAGGTGATGTGAGATGGCCCACGTAGCATCATGGAAGAAGGACGCCGTCGGAGACCTCGCCAAGCTGATCGCCAAGAGCAAGGTCGTGGGCATCATCGACGTCCACGGGGTCCCCGCGCCCGCCTTCCAGACGATGAGGACGAACCTCAGGGGCAAGGCCGAGATTACCATGCTCAAGAACACGCTCCTGAAGATCGCGCTCGAGCAGGCCGCAAAGGACAAGAAGGGCCTGGACAAGCTCGCCATCGCGGTCGATGGCCAGTGCGCGATCGTTACATCGAGCCTCAACCCGTTCAAGCTCTTCAAGCAGCTCGACGCCACCAAGACCAAGATGCCAGCCAAGGGCGGCGAGACCGCTCCAGACGACATCGAGATCAAGGCCGGCGACACGCCATTCAAGCCCGGTCCCGTCGTGGGCGAGCTCCAGAAGGCGGGGCTGCCGGCGGCCATCGAGCAGGGCAAGGTCGTCATCAAGAAGGACAAGCTCCTGGTGAAGAAGGGGGACAAGATCCCGCGCGAGGTGGCGCTAGTGCTCTCGAAGCTGGAGATCTACCCGCTCACCGTCGGGCTAGACCTGCACGCGGCCTTCGAGGACGGCATGGTCTATCAGAAGGATGTCCTCGCGGTCGACGAGGTCGAGGTCCTGAACAGGGTGAGGGCGGCTGCCTCGGGCGCGCTCAACCTGTCGGTGTTCATCGCGTTCCCGACCAAGCAGAACATCCAGGTGATGCTCTCGAAGGCCCACATGGACGCGCTCAACCTGGCGGTCAACGCGGACATCCCCAACAAGGAGACGATCAAGCTGATGCTCGCGAAGGCGAACGCTCAGATGCTCTCGCTCGCGTCGAAGGCCCCAGCGGCGCTCGACGACGAGCTGAAGGCGGCCCTCACGAGCGCGCCGAAGCCGCCGGAGGACAAGGGCGGAGAGGGCAAGAAAGAGGAAAAGAAGGAAGAGAAGAAGGAGGAGAAGGTCTCCGAGTCTGAGGCGGCGGCCGGCCTCAGTGCGCTCTTCGGATAATCGATCAAAGGAGGCAGAAACATGGAGTATGTGTACAGCGCGATGGTCCTGCACGCGGCGAAGAAGCCGGTGACGGAGGAAGGAATCACGGCAGTCCTGAAGGCTGCAGGCGTCACACCTGACGCCGCCCGAATCAAGGCGCTCACGGC
Source organism: Thermoplasmata archaeon (assembly GCA_021789945.1). Taxonomy (GTDB): domain Archaea; phylum Thermoplasmatota; class Thermoplasmata; order UBA10834; family UBA10834; genus COMBO-56-21. The sequence continues at coordinate 4,008 of JAJYIS010000041.1, forward strand.
AGCCCTCGAGGGCGTGGACATCGACAAGGCGATCGCGACCGCAGTCGCAGCGCCAGTCGCCGCCGCACCAGCTGCTGGGCCAGCTGAGAAGAAGGAAGAGAAGAAAGAGGAGAAGAAGAAAGAGGAAAAGGGAGTCACCGAGGAAGAGGCTGCAGCCGGTCTCAGCGCGCTCTTCGGGTAATCCCGCACCCGCTTCTTTTCAAACCTCTTCTCGAGTCTTCCTATTCAGAAGTGGAATAATCCGACCGAGGTCAGGCGATCAGTCGAGTCACGTGCGCAAGCGGGAGCCCTAGCCCTGCTCGAGCATCCGGTCGACTTCCTTCTGGAACATCGAGACGAGCTCCTGCCCGATCTCCTTCCGGAGCTTCGGCGGGACCAGCTCGATGCCGATCTTCGCGCCGACCTTGCCGATCTTGAGGACGGCGTACGCCTCGTGCACCTTTGCTTCCATCAGGTCCTCGACGGCCTTGCGAAGCTCCTCCCTGAGCTCCGGGTTCTCGTCCAGCTTCTGCCTGATCTGGCGCTTGACCTCGTCCTTGACGAGGTCCTGGATGGCATCGACCAGGAGCGTCTCCGAGCTGAGCATGGACCTGGTGCTCTTGACCAAGGAGCTGACCACATCATCATCGGCCATTGTCTCTCCGGAAAACCAAGAGTGTTGATGACTTAAATCGTTTTGCCCCCAAAGGACTTTCGCCTCGGCCCCACGAATCCTTTAAAAGCGACCTTGCCGATAGCCAGAACGTATCAAGAAGCTGACGCAGATGTGGGACACAATAGGCAAGAGCGTCTTCAAGGCCCAGCGCACATTGTCGTTCGACTACGTCCCCCAGAAGCTCGTCCACAGGGAGACGCAGATGAAGCGCCTGATAATGCTCTACCGGCCCGTGATCGAGTCAAACGTGTCCCAGAACGCAGTGCTCACCGGCAGCGTAGGGACCGGCAAGACCGCGACCGCGAAGCGCTTCTGCATGGACCTAAAGGAGTTCGCGGAGAAGCAGCAGAAGGCCGTTGACTGGGTGCTCGTGAACTGCCGCCAGAGGAACAGCGAGTCCAGCGTCGTGCTGCACATAGTCAACCACTTCCAGCCGAACTTCCCGGACAGGGGTTTCTCCATAACCGAGATGCTCAGGATCCTGAGGAAGGACCTCGAGAAGCGCAAGGTGCACCTGGTGATAGTGCTGGACGAGGCGGACATGCTCCTCAAGAAGGCCGGCTCGGACATCATCTACAAGCTCACCAGGTTCGAGGAGGAGGGGGTCGAGAGCAGGGAGCTCGTCTCGCTCATGCTCATCTCGCAGAAGAACGTGTTCGACATGCTCGACGCCTCCTCCGTGAGCACCTTCAAGCGGACGAACGTGATCGAGTTCGACAAGTACACCCTTGACGAGCTCAGGGACATCGTCGCCCAGAGGGGCGAACTCGCCCTGCAGGACAACGCGATCGACAAGGACGCGGTCGACCTCATCGCCGAGGTCTCCGCCGAGTGGGGGGACGCGCGGTTCGCGATCGAGATCCTGGAGAAGGCGGGCATGCTGGCGGACGAGGAGGGCGCGGGCAAGATCGACGTCGAGCACGTGCGCGGGGCGAAGGCGGAGGCGTACAGCTCGATCACGGAGTCGAAGCTGAAAGGGCTGGACGAACACCAGAAGCTCACACTTCTGGCGATCGCGAAGGCGTCCAGGGGGAAGGCGTACGTCACCACGGGCGAGGCGGAGGCGGCCTACAAGGTCGCGTGCGAGGAGTACGACGAGAAGCCGAGGGCGCACACCGCCTTCTGGGGGCTCCTCAAGGACCTGGACATGCTCGGGATCGTGAGCGCGAAGAAGAGCGGCCCTGGCATCTCCGGCAAGACCACGGTCATAACCCTGCTCGACATCCCGGCCAAGGTGCTCGATGCCAAGATGCGTCAGATGCTCGATTCTGGTCAACGTCAAAACTGATAGCCAGACTCTAGGGAATACCCTTAAATAGAACAGGGTCCGTGACACTTCATCGAACTGGGGTAGTGGTATTGGTCGACGAAGATAAAGCGGCCATTGACCTAATCCGCCCAAGGGAGGGCTACTGTTATGTCGTCAAGGAGCGAAAGCCCTTCCTTGCGTACAAGCTGTTCGAGCAGAGCCTCGGCGAGAACACCCCTGGGCTGTGCGTCACCAGACAGTTCCCGGAGAAGGTCCGGGAGGCCTTCGAGATGAAGGACACGCGGGTCCTTTGGCTCAGCCACACTCCCGGCCAGGACCACCACAACCCAACGAGCATCGGAACGCTCGCGACGGTCATCTCGTCGTTCATCGAGCGCTACAAGAAGAGCGTGGTGCTGATCGACGGGCTCGAGTATCTGGTCATCAACAACGGCTTCCAGCAGGTCCTCAGGTTCGCCGAGCACATCAACGAGCAGGTGATGCAGAGCCGCTCGACTGTCCTGATCCCGATCAGCCCCAGCGCGTTCAGCGAGAAGGAGCTCGCGCTGCTAGAGAGGAACGTCGAGGTCATCGAGCAGCCCCAGGTGAGCATGAGCCTCGAGCGGGACTTCACGACGCTGATAGACCAGTACCGGTGAAGCCCGGCTTACGTCGCGAACCTTTTTGGAAGGGAGACGATATCCCGCCCACATGCACAAGACCCCGTTGCATGAGGAGCATGTGGCCCTCGGCGCGAGAATGGTCTTCTTCGCCGGATGGGACATGCCTATCCAGTACACGAGCATAATCGACGAGCACATGGCCGTGCGCACGCACGCGGGCGCGTTTGACGTGTCCCACATGGGCGACTTCCTGATCAGGGGCAAGGGCGCCGGACTCCTGATGAACACTATCTGCACGAACGACATCCAGCACCAACCGGCCGGGAGGTGCGTGTACGCCCACATACTCAACGACCAGGGCAGGATCAAGGACGACACAATCGTCACGGTCCTCGGGGATGACGAGTACTTCATGGTTCCGAACGCGGCGACGACGAGCACGATCAAGTCATGGGTGACCGAGCAACTCCGGGGACAGGAGTTCCACGACATGTCGACGGACCTTGCATGCGTCGCGGTCCAGGGCCCGAGGGCGAAGGACGTCTTGGCTGCGCTCACGACCGTGGACCTCTCAGCGCTGAAGTTCTTCTGGGGCGGGTTCATGCGCCTGGACAAGATTCCGGGCAAGGGCTCCGAGGCGAAGACACCCCTCCTCAAGGGCCGCAGGTTGATGAACGGACCCGGCAACGGGATCGTGGCGTTCGTCTCCAGGACCGGCTACACCGGGGAGGACGGGTTCGAGATCGTGTGCGAGAACGCGGATGCGGTCGCCGTCTGGAGGGCCGTGCTCGAGCGCGGAGGCCCGTTCGGCCTCAAGCCGATAGGACTGGGCGCGCGGGACACCCTGAGGCTTGAGAAGGGGCTCCTGCTCTCGGGGACCGACTTCGACGGTACCCAGACCTCGCTCCAGACAGGCCCCGGATGGGTCGTGGACTGGAAGCATGAATTCATAGGCAAGCAGGTTCTCGTGCAGCAGAAGGCCGCGGGCGGCTACGACAAGCTGGTCTGCATGGTCGCGAAGGACAAGGGCATACCCAGGCACGGGTACGAGATACTGAGGGACGGAGCGAGGGTCGGGATCGTGACGAGCGGAACACTGTCCCCTGTCCTGAAGCAGGGCATCGCGATGGGGTACGTGCCCCTGGGGATGGCCGAGGTCGGCACCCAGGTCCAGATCAAGATCAGAGACAACATCATCGACGCCGAGATAGTGAAACCGCCTTTCGTGAGGAGGGATTGACCTGAAGGAACTCTTGGAGGAGCTGATCAAGGTGCCCGGGGTGTCCGGGTTCGAGGACGACATCAGAGAATACATCAGATCGAAGGTCGAGGCCTTGGGCCTGAAGCCGTGGGAGGACAATGTCGGGGACCTCCTGGTGACCGTCGGCGACAAGGGCCCGCATGTCATATTCATTGCGCACATGGACGAGCTGGGCCTGATAGTCTCCAAGCTCGAGGCCGACGGGTCCCTCAGGATCCGCAAGGTCGGGGGCATAGACGACCGGACGCTCGTCGGCCGAGTGGTCGAGATCAAGACGCAGAAGGGGCTCGTCACAGGCGTGCTCGGCCTGAAGCCGCCCCACCTGATGACCGACCGCGAGGAGATGAAGAAGGTCCAGGGCTGGGAGGAGGTGAGGGTCGATGTTGGCACGAGGAGCAAGAAGGAGACGGAGAAGCTCGGCATCAGGGTGCTCGACGCGATGGTCTTCAAGAAGGACATCACGTACGTCACGCCTGACCTCATATGCGCGCGCGGAGTCGACGACAGGGCAGGATGCGCTGTCCTTCTCGACGCGCTCGAGAAGCTGAAGGACCGGAGGCTGCCAATCAAGATGACCTTCGTGTGGAGCGTCCAGGAGGAGACTGGCCTCAAGGGGGCCAAGGTCGTGGGGTTCCAACTCAAGCCGGACTACGTCTTCGCCGTGGACACGATGACCACCACGGACGCGCCGATCGGCGGGGACTCGCTCGAGAAGGTCCTGATCGGGAGCGGGCCAGCGATGCGGATGTTCGACAACGCCGCGATCGCATCGCCCAAGCTCAGGAAGATGCTCGAGGAGGTCGCGAAGGCCGCGAAGATCCCGCTCCAGTACGGGACCGGAGGAGGCTCGACGGACGGCGCCGCCATGCAGGACTTCGGCTCGCTCATGATGCCGATAGGCATACCCATGAGGTACACTCACTCGCCGACCGAGATTGCGAGCATCAAGGACATCGAGAACGCCTCGAAGCTCGTCGTCAAGGTCGCCGAGCGGATCGCCAAGGCCAGGTGAGCACCCTGAAGGAAAAGGCAAAGGAGATGCTCACGGACCTGGTGCTCATCAAGAGCACCTCGGAGGACGACCTCGGGCCGATCGTGAAGTACGTGTCCGACAGGCTGAAGCGGATGGGGCTCGAGCCGAAGTACCTCGGGGACAAGAAGACCCCGGCGATCCTGGCGCAGTTCGGGAAGGGTGGCGTCGTGCTGTCCGGGCACCTGGACACCGTGCCACACGGCACCGACTGGAAGTTCGAGGACGGCCAGGCGGTCGGGGACAGGGTCTACGGCAGGGGCACGTGCGACATGAAGGGGGGCTGCGTGGCGATGCTGCTGGCGGCCAAGGACCTCGTCGCGGCGAACGTGCCGTTCACGCTCTGCTTCACGACGGACGAGGAGACGACGATGCTGGGGGCCGCCGCCGCGGCGAAGAGCCCGGCGCTGAAGAGCGCGCCGTGCATAGTCGTGACGGAGGCCACGGAGTTCGACATAGTGGTCCACGAGAAGGGACTGCTGCACCTCAGGCTCGTCACGACCGGAGTCGCGGGGCACGCGAGCGCGCCCGAGCTGGGGGACAACGCCATCGTCAAGATGGTCAAGCTCCTGGCGAAGCTCAAGGACCTCCAGAGGATCCCGAGGAGGCCGACGGAGGAGATGACGCTCTGCGTGGACACCATCACGGGCGGGACCAGGATCAACGTGATACCCGACAGATGCGAGGTCGAGATCGACATCAGGTATCCGCCGAGCATGAACCGCAGGAAGGTCCTGAAGAAGATCACCGACAGGATCGGGAAGAAGGGCTACAAGCTCGAGGTGATCCAGGAGCTCGACCCCGTGGGCACGGACAGGAACTCGCTGGCGGTGAGGACGATGAAGGAATGCCTGGGGAAGAAGGCGAAGATAACCTCGGTAAGCTACGCGACCGAGATGGTCATGTTCAAGGACGCCTGCAGGTACCTGATGGTGTGCGGCCCAGGAGGGGAGAGCCCCTGCCACTGCAACGACGAGTACATAAACGTGCCGGAGATCGTGAGGGCCGCTGAGCTGTACACCGAGTTCTGCTCGAGGATGACCAAGAGCTGACAGGGCCTCACGGGTACACGCGCGCGACCGTGCGCGGATAGGGGATCGCGTCCCTTATGTGGTCGAGCTTGCAGACCCAGGTCACGATCCTTTCGATCCCGAGCCCGAACCCAGAGTGCGGCACCGATCCGTACTTCCGCAGATCCAGGTACCACTTGTAGTTGTCCATGTTCTCCCCCTTCTCCTCCAGCCACGCGATCATCCTGGCGTTGTCCGTCTCCCTCTCGCTCCCGCCGATGATCTCGCCGTAGCCCTCGGGCGCTAGGAGGTCGCTGTTCTTGTACGTCCTCGGGTCCTCGGGGTTCTCCTTCATGTAGAAGGGCTTGAGCTCCTTCGGATAGTTTACTATGAACACGGGCAGCTGCTTGTCGACAGTGATCGTGCGCTCCTCGATGGCCCCGAGGTCGCTCCCCCACCTCACGTCCTGGCCCTTGCTCTGGAGGTAGTCCATGGCCTCCTGGTACTTCATGCGCTCGAACGGGGGCTCTATCTTTCTGAGCGTCGCAGGGTCCCGCTTGAGCAGCTGGAGCTCCATGGGGCACTCCTTGACGGCGTTCTGGAGCATGGCGGTCACGAGCTGTTCCTGGACCTCCATGTTCCCCTCGTTGTCCATCCACGCGGCCTCCATCTCCATGTGCCAGTACTCGGCGAGGTGCCGGGGCGTCCTGGACTTCTCGGCCCTGAACGAAGGCGTGAGGGAGTAGACCTTCTCGAGTGAGAAGATGAGCGACTCAAGGTAGAACTGCGCGCTCTGCGACAGGTAGGCTATCCTGTCGAAGTACTTGATCTGGAACAGGGTCGTGCTGTCCTCGGGCGCGACCGCGGTGACTATCGGTGGCGTGACCTCGACGTAGTCGTTCTCGTGGAACCAGTCCCGGGCGCCCTTGAGCAGGGCCGCCTTGACCTTCGCGACAGCGTTCTGCTCCCTCGAGCGGATCCACAGATGCCTCTGGTCCAGCAGAAGCTCCGTGCTCTGGTACTCAGTGATGGGGAAGGGCTCGGAGAACCCGACGACGGTGAACCTCGAGGCGCGGACCTCGAAGCCCCCGGGGGCCCGCTTGTCCTCGGCGACCTCGCCCTCGATCATGACGGAGGACTCGATCGCGGCCTTGGCGGCGTCCTCGAAGTCGTGGTCTGGCACATTGCCCTTCTTCACGGTCACCTGGATGATGCCGGTCGCGTCCCGGAGCACCGCGAACACGATGCCGCCGCTGCTCCTCGTCCGGTAGATCCATCCCCTGAGCTGGACCTTCTTCCCGACCATGTCCTTCGAGAGGACCTGCTTGATTGAGGACATCCAGATGCTGAAGAGACAATGCGAATATAAGCCCTTCGGACGCGGCAGGCCTGCATGACAAATGGCCAGTCAATGGGCGCTCCAGCCGCCAATGCGGGCAGGCAGCGCCAAGTCGGCCGTCCGTCAGCAAGGAGCGGGCGGAGTGTCAGGAGCCGCTCTGGAAGTCCCGAGCCTGAGCAGCCTCGCACCGACCATGATCAGCCAGATCATCAAGAGCAGCCCGTTGATCGAGAAGAGAACGATCCCGAGCGAACCGCCAGGCAGCCCGACGACGTTCGCCACGATGCCGATGTATGCAGTCCACTTACCGAACAGGTCTGATTGTAGCATAACTGCGGAGATCACAATCCCGCCGACAGCCCAGAGAAACAATCCGAGATTGAGGGTAGTGTCCGGATACATGGCGAGCAGGGCCTGTCCTGCTGCGAGAAGCTGCGATTGTTCGTCACCGGTCGACGCCGTCGCATACTTCTGGCTGAGGGAGAGCATTGAGAACGTGGATATCGAAGCGAGATAGACGGCACCCCCAACGAGAGCGAAAGCGGTCGCGCTCAACGCGAACCCCTCATTCGCACGGCGGAGCACGCTGTACAGCGCGATGAACATGAATATCGAGACTATGGTCATGACGACCTCGAAGAGGCCGAGCAGCGCGAGCCCGTAAAGCCTGTCGTTCTGGAGGAGCGAGAACCAGCCGACGACGGTGGTGGGCGTGGGGCCCGTAGTCATCGAGCCATTCACCTCGATTATGACCTCGATCAATCCGAGAATCGCGCTGGCCAAGGCGGCTACTCCGCCCGCGATGAGCAGTGACTTCCATTTCGAGCCCGTGTCCAGGCGAGTTGCTGATCCATTCATCTTTGTCCCCCCCTTGTGGATTGAGAGCGAGGACAAGTGGAGCGCGTATTAAGCCTTGCTCCTCTGGGAGCGATGCGGCATTGGCCAAGCATGAAGTCGATGACATGACCAGACAGCCGGGGACGGCGCAATGGACTTATCCGATTGCGCCATTACTTCCTGCCGTGATCATCCGCAGGGCAGGCGAGGCGGATCTTGCGGGACTCATGAAGGTCGAGGAGGACTGCTTCGGGAGCGAGCGGTTCAACCCGGAGGTGGTCCACGCGTTCCTCGTGCGCGACAACGCGTTCGTCCTCGTGGGCGTGGAGGAAGGGGAGTTTGTGGGCTCGGCCATGGCGCTGTATTCTGACGAGGTGAGCGAAGGCAAGATAGCGTCCATCGCGGTGCTGAGGAGGTGCCGAGGCCAGGGCATAGGTGCGGAGCTCCTCCGGGAGTGCGAGAACATCTTCAGGGCCCACAACCTGTCGAGATACTCCTTGGAGGTCGAGACGGTCAATGAGCCTGCAATCGCGCTCTACACCAGCAGAGGATATCATCGGAAGGGCATCATAGACGACTTCTACGGGCTCGGCAGACACGCCTACTGCATGGAGAAGATGGCCGGGATCCGCAAGGGGGACTCGGTCAAGCCTTCCTGACCGCGAGCTCGAGCGGTAGGCCGCTGACGACCCACTTCCGGCCGCCTTCCAGGGGCGATTTCTTCGCTACCCCGCGCGCGTGGGTCTCGTGCAGTATGTGGACCATGTGCGACGATATCGCCAGGTCGATGTCCGGATGGCCGGAGTACTCGATGTCCACAAGTTCCTCGAACTCCAGCCGCAGCTCCTTCCGCATCTGCTGGACCCTGCGGACGAACTCGCGCGCGAGCCCTTCGAGTTTCAGGTTCTGCGTGACCTCGAGCGCCACATAGACGTGGACATCGCCGACGCTGGCGTGGGAGAACCCTGGCTTCTCCTTCTCCGATACGAGCACATCCTCCTCCGTCAGGTCGAACCCGCCGAGCCTGACCTTGCCCTTGGTGCGGAGATGCCTCACCATCTCGTTCTCGTCCACCTTGGACAGCAGAGCCGAGACCTCCCCCGCGCCCTCCTTGTACTTGGGGCCTAAGGTCCTAAGGTTCGGATGGACCGCGTACTGGACCATCTTCTCCCTGCTCTCGAGGCACTCGACCTTCTTGACATTGAGCTCCTCCGCTATCATCTTCTCGTACCTCCGGAGCATCCAGGCCCTGTCGGTGTCCGCGACGATGACGGCGGCCGGGAGCGGCTGCCTGAGCTTCACGTTGACCTTCTGCCTCGCCAGCCTCCCCGCCTCGACCGAGGTCATGACGACCGCCATCTGCTTCTCGAGTGTCCCGTTGACCAGGGCCTCGTCCGCATGCGGGTAGCTCTCGAGGTGGACGCTCTCCTTGGGGCCCTTCATGCTCCGGTACAGCCAATCCGAGAAGAACGGCGCCACGGGCGCCATGGCCTTGGACAGGGTCAGGAGGCATTCGTGGAGCGTACAGTGGGCCGAGAACCGGTCCTGGGGGTCGCTCTCCTCCCAGAACCTCCGCCTCGACCTGCGGACGTACCAGTTGCTGAGGTCCTCGACGAACAGCTCCATCGCGCGGACAGCCCTGTGGGCCTCCAGCGAGTCGAACCCCGCCCTCGCCTCGAGGACCGTGGAGCTCAGCCGGGACCTGATCCATCGGTCGAGATCGTGCGTGGGCGTGTACTCCCTCTGCTCCCGGAACCCGTACGCGTTCGCGTTAGACGCGAAGAAGGCATAGACGTTGAGCAGCGTGGTCAGGACGGAGACCATTTCCTCGCGGACCTTCTCCACGGAGAACTGGACCGGCTGCCACGCGGGGCCGCCGAGCAAGAACAGCCGGGTCGCATCCGCGCCCACCGATGCGAACACATCGTTGGGGAGGATGATGTTGCCCGAGCCTGGGGCCATCCTGTTCCCGTTCTCATCCAGGACCGGCCCTAGTACCAGCACTGACAAGAACGCGGGCTTATCGAACAGGAGGACTCCGAGGGCGTGCTGCGTGTAGAACCAGCCCCTGGTCTGGTCCACGGTCTCCGCAACGAAGTCGACGGACCTGTGGGAATCGAACTCGGCTATGTTCTCGAAAGGATAGTGATACTGGGCGAAGGGAGCGCATCCGGAATCGTACCAGCAGTCGATGACCGCCTCGTCCCGGGTCATATCCTTCCCGCAGGAGGGGCATGCGAACACCACGCCGTCCACCGAAGGCCGGTGGAGGTCGATCTCCTCTGGGAGCTTCACGTCCGCCAAGCGCCTCAGCTCCTCGACGCTTCCTATGCAGAGCTCATGGCCATCCTCGCACCTCCAGACGGGGAGGGGAGTGCCCCAGTACCTCGTCCGGCTGACGGCCCAGTCCCTCGCGTCGGACAGGAAGTTGCCGAACCTCCCCTCCTTGAAGGTCTCGGGAACCCAGCGGACCTGATCGTTCAGCCTGACCAGCTCGTCCTTGACGGCGGGCACATGGACGAACCATGTGTCCAGCGCCTTGAACTGGAGGGCGGTCTCGCACCTCCAGCAGTAGGTCCAGGTCGAGTCCTTCACGAGCCCCCAGCGGAAGAGGAGCCCACGCTCCTCGAGCGACCTGATTACCTCTGCGTCGCAGTCCGTCGCCAGCTTGCCCGCGAGCTCCCAGACTTCGGACGTGAATCTCCCGTCGAGGCCGATGGGGTCCCAGAACTGGAGCCCGAGCTTCTGGCCGAGCTCGAAGTCGGGGCCCGTGGTTGATGGCGCTACGGAGGCTATCCCCGTGCCGGGCCCTCCGGACAGCTCGGACGAATGGACTATCACGAAAGCGCCATCCGGGAAGTCGTGGTAACGGAAGGGCGGTTCGTACCGCTTCCCCACGAGCTCGGACCCTTTGATCCTCGAGATCGGGGGCGCACCGCCGGAGTACTCCTGGTACTTGTCCTCGGCCACGATGAGGGCCTCAGCGCCCTTCTTGAACATGACATAGTCCCTGTCCTTGTCGACAGCGAGCAGGGCGTTCGCCACCAGCCGCCAGGGCTCGTATGCCAGCACAAGCACGCTCACGTCCAGGCCCTCGACCCTGATCATCACGACGACCTCCCTGGATTCCACCTGTCTTGCGCCTAGGGCGAACTCGTGCGTGCTCAGCGCCGTCCCGCACCTCGGACAGTACGGGACGACCTTGCGCTCCTTTGTGAGCAGGCCCTTCGAGTGCAGCTGCTTCAGGGACCACCATACGCTCTCGATGTACTCGTTCGACATGGTCAGGTAGGCGTTCTCGAAGTCGAGCCAATAACCTATCCTGTGGCTCATGTC
>JAJYIS010000147.1 GCA_021789945.1 Thermoplasmata archaeon
CGGAGCACCGCCGGAAGCATCGCGAGATACGCGACGAGGCTCTTGCCGGAGGCCGTCGGGATCGCAAGCACGAGGTTCCTGCCTGACAGGGAGGGCACTATCGCCCTCTCCTGGGGGGGATACAGCTCCTCGATGCCGTCCTCCCTCAGCTTGTCGACGATTCTCGGGTCCAAGCCAAGTTCATCAATTCTCATCTGAATCTCGACGTCCGGATGGCCCCTGGATATGCTCCGACCACTAATATTTATTCGAGGGACGTTTGAAAATGCGCGCGCATACTGGCCTGCCTTACTACGCGCATGCTCGCGGCGCAATCCTTATTTAGCACAATGCCCAATAGCTCTGACCGTAGCTTGTATCGAGGTTGCTGGTGCATAGCTGATGGCTGAGAAGGTTTCTGCGGAAGGATCTCTAGGTCTTCCCGACGTAGAGGATTGGATACGGTCCCAGAAGTTCGAGACCACGGCAGACGTAAAGATCCCCCCGCAACTCGTCGACCAGGTGATTGGGCAGGACGAGGCGGTGACCGTCATACGGAAGGCCGCCGAGCAGAAGCGGCACGTGATCCTAATAGGAGAGCCAGGGACCGGCAAGTCGATGCTCGCGAGGTCGATGACCGACTTCCTGCCCAAGGGCGATCTCCAGGACGTCATCGCGTACCACAACGCTGATGACAGCAACGAGCCGAAGATCCGGATCGTGCCTGCGGGGAAGGGCAGGGAGATCGTCACTGCGCAGAAACTTGAGGCCGAGCAGAAGAAGGCCCAGAAGAACTCGTCGGCACTGATGCTCGCCATGATGTTCATCGCTCTCGGAGCATTCCTATCTTACATTCAGAAGGACACGACTCCTCTGTTGATCGGAGTCATCGGGGGCGTGCTCCTGTTCTTCATGTTCAGATGGATGGGGAACAGGCGCGAGGTCATCCTCGTGCCCAAGCTGCTGATCACTCACAAGCCCGACGAGCCCCCGCCGTTCATAGACGCGACGGGCGCGCACGCGGGCGCGTTGTTGGGCGATGTGAAGCACGACCCGTTCCAGAGCGGAGGCCTCGAGACCCCGGCGCACGAGCGTCTGGAGCCGGGGGCGATACACAAGGCCAACAAGGGCGTCCTGTTCATAGACGAGATAAACATGCTCAGGATCGAGAGCCAGCAGAGCCTTCTTACTGCCCTTCAGGAGGGCGAGTTCGGCATCCTGGGGCAGAGCGAGAGGAGCTCCGGCGCGATGGTCAAGAGCGAGCCCGTCCCGTGCGATTTCATCCTTGTGGCCGCAGGCAACCTCGATGCCGTTTCGGGAATGCATCCAGCGCTTAGGTCCCGGATAAGGGGCTACGGCTACGAGATCTACATGCGGAGCACGATGGTGGACACCGAGGAGAACCGGCAGAAGCTGGTCAGGTTTGTCGCCCAGGAAGTCTCCAAGGACAAGAAGATTCCGCACTTCAACATGTCAGCCGTCGCAGAGATCATCAGGGAGGCCCAGAGGCGCGCCGGGAGGCGCGGCATGCTGACCCTCCGGCTGAGGGAGCTGGGCGGCCTCGTGAGGGTCGCTGGCGACATCGCGACCGAGAAGGGCGCGACCGTGGTGGACGCGAAGCATGTCTTCGAGGCCAAGAGGATCGCGCGCTCGCTCGAGCAGCAGGTCACTGACCGCGCGGTCGAGCGGAGGAAGGACTACAAGCTCTCGCTGACCGAGGGCTCGGCGATCGGCATGGTGAACGGCCTGGCCGTACTGAACGCCGAGTCGTCCATGGCGGAATTCTCCGGGATAGTCACGCCCATCGTCGCGGAGGTCACGCCCGCCCAGACGAAGGAGGGCGGGAAGATAGTCGCCACCGGGAAGCTCGGGGAGATCGCGAAGGAGTCCGTGATGAACGTCTCTGCGCTCATCAAGAAGTACACCGGCGAGGACATCACGAACCATGACATCCATGTACAGTTCATCGGCACCTACGAGGGCATCGAGGGCGACAGCGCATCGATAGCCGTCGCGACCGCCGTCATCTCAGCCTTCGAGGAGATCGAGGTGGACCAGACCTGCGCGATGACCGGGAGCCTGAGCGTCCGTGGGCTCGTGCTGCCAGTTGGCGGGGTCACCGCGAAGATCGAGGCCGCGGCGGAGATGGGCCTCAAGAAGGTGCTGATACCGGAGCAGAACCTGAAGGACGTCCTCCTGGAGGACAAGTACCTGGGCAAGATAGAGGTCGTCCCCGTGAGGACGCTCAACGATGTGCTCACGCACGCTCTCGTCGGTTCCAGGAAGGAGGGTCTGTTGAAGAAGCTCGCGCTGCTCGTTGCCACAAGGAGGCCGTCCGCGCCCTCGCCGATGCCTGGCGCTGACAGACCGGTCGTCCAATGACGGGGGTCCCGAGTTTGCGAGGGCTAGTTGTCGGCCGTTTCCAGCCGTTCCACAGAGGACATCTCGCGGTCATCAGGGAGGTCCTTGGCGAGTGCGATGACTTGATTGTCGTGATAGGCAGCGCCGAGGAGTCCCACACCGAGAAGAACCCGTTCACCGCGGGCGAGAGGTACCAGATGATCATATCGTCCCTCGGAGAGGACGAGCTCGCGCGCGTTCACGTCATACCGGTGAGGGACGTCAACAGATACTCCGTGTGGGTCAACCACGTGGAGTCGTACGTCCCTCCGTTCGACGTCGTGTATTCCAACAGCGACCTCACCCGCTCGCTGTTCTCGCAAGCCGGGTACGAGGTGAGGAAGACCGAGGCGTACAACCCGAAGTCGTTCTCCGGCACGGAGATCAGGCGCAGGATCGTCTCGGGCGAGCGCTGGGAGAGCCTCGTCGCGGGGCCAGTGGCGCTTTTCCTTGTCTCCTTGGGCGCGAAGCGGAGGCTCCTGGACGCTGGGGCGAGGCCTTCGAAGGGGAAGAGGGGCGGTGGCCGTGCTCGCTAGCGACGTCGGGAAGCTCCTGAAGAAGAAGGGGCTGACGATCGCCGTCGCCGAGTCATGCACGGGCGGCCGGTTGGGAGACGCGCTGACCAACGTGGCTGGAAGCAGCGACTACTTCGTTGGCGGGGTGATCTCCTACAGCAACAGGACCAAGATCGACCTCCTCGAG
>JAJYIS010000042.1 GCA_021789945.1 Thermoplasmata archaeon
GAAGTTGGCCTACCACATGCTCGTCCGGCAGGACCATCCTGAGGAGAAGGACATCGCGCTGTATCTTCAATCGGTGTGGGCCGCAATCGGGGTGCAGCTGACCATCGTCATAGTCGACGAGGTGACCCTGAGCTCTATTGTCTTTTCCTTCAAATACGACTCCGTGATTTGGTACTGGAGCGGTGACGTGGACCCCAACTACATTCTCTTCCCGCAATCGACTATTGCCATCGGCGGGTGGTCCGACGACATGTATTCGAACCCCTTGTACGACGAGAACTACTATCTTTCAGTCGAGACGCTCAATTCCACGACAAGGCAGGAATACGTGGACAACTGCCAGAGGATGTTCTACGATGACAGCACCTACATCATCCTGGCATACCCCGACCAGACCTACGCATGGAGGAACGACACCTTCTCCGGATGGGGAGACTGGGCGGCCGACCCTGGCCGGAGCCTTGAGAATTACTGGAGCGGTAACCCGCTGTTGTTCGACCTCCAGCCTCTGCCCGATGTCGAGCCGCCGGTCGCCGTCGCCTCCGTGACCCCTAACCCCGCGACCGAGGGCTCCTTGATCACGCTGAACGCCTCCGCGTCGACCGACGACAGCGGATCGATCTCAGACTACAACTGGACCTTCGAGTACTCGGGAACCGGCCTCGAGATCCATGGCGTCATCGTCTCCATGGTGTTCTCGATCCCCGGGTACTACAACATCACCCTGAACTGCACGGATGCTGCCGGCAACTACAACTCGACCACCGTCGAGCTCATAGTATTTCCAGCGATACCCGAGTTCGGCTCGATGCCTTTGACCGTGATGGTCCTGTTCGTGGCCGTCGTCCTGACGAAGGCTGTCCAACGCCGTCCGCCTCGTGACCTCCGGTGACACGGTCTTCGCAGGACCGTCTCCGGTCAGCCTGGCCGAAGTCCAGGCTGTGCGCCGGCCGAGGGCCGAGGGGCGAATGGATTGGTAGCACCCGACATCAGACGGTCTGCGGCCAACTCGATGCTTCGGCGCGCAATGGCGCTATGTTCAGGTGTTTGAGATGGGCGCATGGCTGACGTTGATCCGGGGGTGCATAGTCAGCTCCCGCCTCCGAGATGACGACTTCTTCTCTTCCTTCGAATACCCAAGAGGATGGAAGAGGACCGCGTCGTGGAGGATCCTCGCAAGGACCGTCTACTTCGCCTACCCGGCCGGTCCCGAGAACGTCCCTCGCAAGAATGACGTAGTATTCTGAGATACTGACGCCTGGTGTCGATGGCTTCCCCAAGGGTCGTACCGCGCCGTGATGACCAGGTACAGAGCGCGCGGCCTCCCCGCGCAACCTTCCGCAAGAATGGTTTAGCTTGAGAATGGTTAAATAAATGAACTATTCTACACGGCGCCCATGGAACCTGCGGACCGGAAGAGACTCGAGGAAGTAGCGGACGGATTCTTGGACCTATTCCCAGCGTTCTTCAGGAGGGTCATGAGGGAGGAAGTCCACCCGACCAAGAGGTTCGACCCGAGCAGGTTCGTCCTCCGCGCGGTCCAGAGGCACGGCCCCGTCAGGATGTCCGTCATCGGGCGGCACATGGGCATGTCGAAGCCGTACATGACTGCCCTGGTCAACAAGCTGATTGCCGAGGGGCTGGTCGAGAGGGTCCAGGACCCGGACGACCGGAGGGCCGTCCTAGTCCGGATCACGGAGGCCGGCAGGCTGGACATGCGCGAGTTCACGAAGAGGATGCGGGAGACCTTCATAAGGAACCTCTCCGCGCTGGACTCGGAGGACATCGCGATCCTGAACGAGATCGAGAAGAAGTTCAGGGCCGTGGTCGCGAAGTTGGACACGGACAAGGATGATGATTGTCTGCAGAAGGGGAAGTGACGAAATGTCGGATGTTGCGATCAGCGCAGTCGACCTCACGAAGAAGTTCGGCGACTTCACCGCGGTGGACCATGTCTCGTTCGAGGTGAAGAAGGGCGAGATCATGGGCCTCCTCGGCCCGAACGGCGCGGGCAAGTCGACCGCCATAAGGATGCTCTCCACGCTCAGCCTACCGAGCGGGGGCAAGGCGACCGTCGCGGGCTTCGACGTCGTGAAGCAGGACGCGAAGGTCAGGGAGCACGTAGGCCTGGTCTCGGAGAAGATGATCATGTACGACGAGCTGACGGCCAGGGAGAACCTGAAGCTCTTCGGGAAGCTGTACGACATCCCGACGGACGTCCTCGACAAGAGGATCGGGAAGCTCCTGGAGTTCGTCCGCATGGAACAGTGGGCGGACCACAGGATAGACACCTTCTCCACCGGGATGAAGCAGAGGATCAATGTCATACGCGCGCTCGTGAACCAGCCCGAGATACTCTTCCTTGACGAGCCGACGCTCGGCCTGGACCCTCAGTCAACGGCGGAGATCAGGGAGCTGGTCCGGAGGATCAACATCGAGAACGGGACCACCATCATACTCACCACTCACATGATGATAGAAGCGGACATGCTATGCGACAGGATCGGCATCATGGACCACGGGAAGATCGTCGCGCTGGACACCTCCGCGAACCTGAAGAAGCGGATCACGGGCACCG
The DNA here is from genome assembly GCA_021789945.1 of Thermoplasmata archaeon. GTDB lineage: Archaea > Thermoplasmatota > Thermoplasmata > UBA10834 > UBA10834 > COMBO-56-21. The sequence continues at coordinate 2,579 of JAJYIS010000042.1, forward strand.
ACACCACACTGTTCGAGTTCGAGATACCCAACCTCACGCAGGGCATAGTGTCCTCGGTCAAATCGCTGGGCTCCGTGAAGTCGGTCACCCAGGACGACCCGACCCACGTCAAGGTCAGCTCTGCCGGGGCGGACTCCTTCGATGTCCTCATAGACACCTTCCGCAAGGACGGCGCCCAGATTCGCACAGTGAGGAACCTCGAGCCGACGCTCGAGGACGTCTTCCTCCACATCACGGGCCATGAGGTCAGGGACTCGGTCTCCAAGCCGTCCACGCCGGCGCACAGGGGCGGCCCTAATGGCTTCCGTCCGAAGAACAGGGTGAGGTGAGCAGATGGGAGTCGAGCGAGTTCTGAGACACAGCGCGTGGATATGCTGGAAGGACCTTCTGGAGTTCAGCCGGAGCAAGATGAGGGTCGTGATGCTGGTGCTGATGCCGCTCTTCATGATGGTGATGGTCGGGTTCATATTCCCGACGGGGAGCACGATCAAGGACCAGCCAGTGGCGCTGGCGAACCAGGACCTGGCGGTCAACAACGTGTCGATGGGCGACGCCTTCGTGGCACAGCTCAACGCGGTCAACGCGGAGACCGGCATACTGAAGCTCAGCAACGCCACAGGCTTCGACGACATCAAGGCGATGATCCAGGACGGGAAGATCAGTGGTGGCATAATCATCCCCTCAAACTTCACCGCGGACATCCTCGCGGGGAAGCAGGGCACGATAACGATAATGACCGACCAGTCGAACCCGCAGACTTCGATGATGGTCGAGACCGTCCTCACGGAGGTCGTCGACCAGCTGGGCACCCAGATCGCGATGACCAACCTGAACCGGACATACAATATATCGCTAGCGGAGGCACCCGCGGTCCTCAACCCGTACAGCGTCCACCAAACAGGCATCGTGCCTGGCAACCCGAACTACTTCGAATTCGTCGCTCCAGGGATCATGGCGATGGTCGTCATGATGTCGCTCATGACGGGCCTGCCGCATGCGATCTCGTACGAGAAGGACATGGGCACGCTGGACGGCATGCTCGTCTCGCCCACCAGCAGGTGGGCGATCATACTCGGCAAGGTGTTGGCGCAGACGACCAGAGGCCTGATCCAGGGGTTCATCATACTCTTGCTGTCCGTGGTGCTGTTCGGCGTGGTCATCCACGGGAGCATACTGCTCGTGGTGCTGCTGATATTCCTGACAGTGTTCGGCTTCGTCGGGCTCGGGATATTGATCACCTCGTTCGCGGACAAGGAGGAGACGGCCACGATGGTCATGATGACGCTCATGTTCCCCATGATGTTCCTGAGTGGGGTCTTCTTCCCGATCCAGCAGATGCCTTCGTTCATGCAGACGCTGGCGAACTTCCTGCCGCTCACGTACGCCGCGAGCGCGATGAGGAAGGTCATGGTGCTGGGCGCGGGCATGGGAGCGATCCTCACGGATGTGCTCGTGCTGTTCGTGTTCGGGGCCGTGATGCTCACGATCGCAGTGCCTATGTTCAAAAGGGCAATGAACAGGTGAGCCAGAACAGAGGTGGAGACCCGCTTGTCCGCCCTGTACGGTCGTAGCCCCTGCCATCCCTATCTGGTCCAAGAACGAAGGAAAGAATCTTGAGCTTGCCGGACCATCGAAGGGCAGCTTGAGGGGGGGAGTAGTGACGACTATTGTGGGTGGCAGAGCGTGTCTATCGGTTCTGTCAATCTTGATCGTATTGGTATTGTCCGTGCCAATCCAGGGCACTCCTGCAGAGCCTGGCCATCAGGCTGCGAAACCTGCAGTGCTGAACCTGTACTTCGGGGACCTTCATTCTCACACGGGCTTCTCAGATGGATACGGCACCCCAGCTGGGGCCTATGCTGCTGCGAAGGCTGCTGGCGCAGACTTTCTGGCGACCACCGACCATGCTAAGTGGATCAGCCCGAAGGAGTGGGCTATCACGCTCGACGAGGCTGCTGACGCAACCACGCCGACCTTCGCCGCCCTCCCTGCGTGCGAGTATTGGCTGGAGGGCGGGCTGGGGGAGCTGAACGTGTACGGTCTGAGCTATTTGCCCCCGGTCTGGACCGCATTTGGGAACAGGCAGGTCAGGTTGCCGAGCTTCTACGACTGGATGGCTGACCAGGCAGGAGGCTCAGCGCAATGGAACCATCCGGACTACATGACGCAGACCCAATATGACGGGTTCGGCTACTACAGCCCGAGCCGCGACAGGGGCATCAACGTTTTTGAGATATGCAACCAGGGGAGCTACGATTGGCAAGGCACGACGGACTGGGAGTCTGCCTTCGTCGATGCCTTGGACGCGGGGTGGCATGTCATGCCTGCAGCGAACTCTGACACTCACGCTACGAACTGGATTTCAGGGTATGACGTGAGGACTGTGCTTCTAGCCCCGAGCCTCTCGCCTGACAATCTCTACGCGGCGATGAGCGCGTGCAGAGGCTATGCCACTCAGGACAAGAATCTCCAGATCTCGTATTCGGTGAACGGTGAGGTCCTCGGATCGACTCTCGAACCGTCCGTGTCGACATATACGGCTTCCGTTCATGTGGTCGATCCGGACAACACTGAGTCCGACTCGATATCCATGCTCGAGCTGGTGACGGACGGTGGAGCGGTCGTCACCAGCAAGGCCTCGCATAGCTGCGTCGTCGACTGGACAGTGACATTCACATCTGCGACGGCCCACTACTTCTACTTGCGAGTGAGCACGGAGTCCAGCATAACGGGAGGACCCGGTGTCACGGCATGGACGGCTCCCGTATGGACGGGACGCTGAGGCAGGAATTCCGGTCAATTGACGAGGACGATCCGGTAGCGAGCCTTGTTCTCCTTCACGCGCTCGATGGCCTCGTTCACCCTGGCCATCGGCATCAGCTCGATCCTCGACCTTATGCTGTGCTCCTGCGCAAAGGAAAGCATCTCGCCCATCATTGCCCTGTTGCCGATGAAGGAGCCCGATATAGACTGCTGGTGCACGATTAGCTCCAGGGGCTCGAACTTGACGGGCACGGTCGAGAAGCCGACCACGACGATCCTGCCGTTGTTCCTGACCGAAAGCGAGAGCGTCGTCCAGTCTACCTCGCTGTGTGATGTGTAGAGGTGCAGGTCGAAGGTCAGCTCCTGCTTCCTCAAGGTATCCTTGTCGCCTGCGAGGACGAAATGGTCGGCCCCGAAGCCGAGCGCCTCTTCTTTCTTGTGGGGGGACGAGGAGATCGCGGTCACCTCGTATCCCAGGGCGTGCGCGAATTGGATCGCGAGGTGTCCCAGGCCACCGATACCTACGATGCCGACCTTCATCGGCCGGTCCTCCTTGTACCTCCGCAAAGGGTTGTACACCGTGATGCCGGCACAGAGCAGGACAGCGGCGACCTCGGAGGGCATCGCGCTCGGGATGGGATATGCGAACCTCGAGTCCACGGATATCGAGGATGCGAAGCCGCCGTAGGGCTCCCAGACGCCGTTGTGCGCGACCTCCTCGCACAGCTGCTCCTCGCCCCTTTGACACCATTCGCACTTCCCGCGCGAACGGCCCTGCCAGCCGGTGCCCACCCGGTCGCCTACCTTCAGCCCGGTAGCCGCCGGGCCCAGCTCCGTCACGCGACCAACGATCTCGTGGCCTGGGACGAACGGGAACTTGGTGATCCCGAAGTAATCGTCGATGGCGTGCACGTCAGAGTAGCACAGGCCGCAGTGCGTCACCTCGACGCGCACATCGTGTTCCTTGAGCTCAGGCGGCTCGTACTCGAACGGTTCGAGGATCTGTCCACGTGCCATTGCCGCATATCCGGAAACAGTCGAAGCCAGTCTGTTCAAATCCATCTCCCCCGTCCCCTGATGGCCCTGTGGCAGTATAGAGCTTCTCAAAGACCTTGAAGGTCGTCGGAAGAGGCCAGCGTCAATTGCCCCAGACCCTGACGGTGACGGATGCTGAAGACGCGTCCAGATTGTCGAGGCTGTACGCGCACGAGAAGTACCGGCTGGCGCCTGGGTCTATCATGCCTGCGCGCTCGTAGAAATGCATGAGGGACGAGCTGTCGTTGACCTCGATCACCACGAGGGGATCGATGTCCCATCCTGCGTTGTTTGATATGTTCCCCCAGACCGCCAAAGTCGCTCCTGGCCCGCCCGTTCCATTCCCGAACAGCGATGCCACGAGGGTGTTCGGCATCGGGAAGAGGACATCGTGGCTCAGGTCCACCCAAATGGACTCATGCAGGCTCGAGTATGCGGCCCAGGTGAGTGAGCTCGCTGTCACCACAACCACGAGGAGCGATAGCGCTCGAATGAGCCTTCTTCTGGCTCCCTCACGAAGCTCGCTGCCGCATACGGGGCACTTCTTCAGCATTCGCTCGGTGTGGTTATCGCAGCCAATGCCCTTACGGGTTCTCAATCGGTTGACCTCGAAGTCAACCGATCGGGATCCTGGCCCCCTCAAACCCTTGTTTTGCCCTCGTAATCCTTGAACTTGGTCGCGGACTTCGATATTAGCACGAGCCCGGGGATGGCGAAGAAGAACGCTGGCGTGAAGATCGCGCACGAGGCGCCCAGGACAGCGATCGGAAACCACCTGCGGACCATGGCCGCGAATCCTCCGAATATCCCGAGGAAGGCGCAGGCGTACGATATCATCAGGAGCGCCAGGCTCGGCGCGGTCATATCCTTCCATGAATCGATGGTCAGCGTGAGCAACGCCGCGCCGAGGATTCCGGCGACGATGGTGAGGATCGCCCCAGTCGTCAGGAACCCTTCGGTGCCTGGCGCCGCCTTCACTCTGTAGTCCCTTCCGCAATACATGCACACATTCGCGTCCCAGCTGATGGGCCTTCCGCACTGGATGCACTGCCTCATCCCGGATCCGGCGGGCTCGACCGCCGGGGCGGGCAGGCTCTTGCCGCAGCTGCCGCAGAACTTCATCCCGTCAGGGTTGACGGCTCCGCAATTAGGGCACTTCAAGGTCATTCCAACCGCGACTCGTATCGCTCTGTCTGCATATTGACCTTTTCCAGGCGGGGGGCCCATAGGCCCCGGGTCGTCAGCGGGCCCAGACGCTGCTCGTTCTCTTCAACTCAGGCTCGAGAGATACAGCCACCAGCAGAAGTGTGCGGTCGAGTTGCCGTCTCCCCATGACGACCCTGAGGTGCCCCACGAGGAGCATCCCATCCCGTGACCTCCATACTGCCCTGACGTTCCCTGATACTGCTGCCCTCCGTAGCCGTATCCCCCGCCCATCATCCCGTGTCCGCCTCCATAGGCTCCTTGCTGACCCGAGGATGGCTGATTTGCCGTCGTTCTCGCCGAGATCGTCGTCGCTACGGCTGCTCCCGTGATCGCGATCAGGACGACCGCTCCCAATACCGCTATCATCACCGATGTCCTCATCTTCTCTCCCTCTTTCTCTTGCATGCAGCTCCGGGCACCCTGCCCGAAACGCTCTGTCTCCCTCTCGGCTGAAACGGTACTTCAAGGTTGCCTGAAAAGAGGTGAAACGCGTTTCGGAATGGTGAAATCTGGCCGGTCCGGATCCACTAGGTCTTGATCTTGACCATGTTGGTCGACGCGTGCCTCTCCCTCGTGACGAGCCCCTTGCTCTGGAGCTTGTCAAGAACTCGGGTGACCTTCGCCTTGGACATCCGCGTGCTCAGGATGAGGTCCCTTTGGAGGGCGGCGCCCCCGGCGTCCATGATGGTCTTGTACATCATCTTCTCGTCCTCCGTCAGCAGCCTGAGGATGAGGTAGTTCCGGGGCTGACCCTCCAGCGTCTCGGCATTGTCTGCGTTCGCATCCGCGACAGGGGTCGTCGCCCGAGGCTCCTCGGACCACACTTCGGCGGCCTGATGCGAGGGCAGGGCCTCAGGGACTGGAGGAAAGGGCTGGGGGTTTCCCCTCGGTGCGTTCTCGCCTGCGAGGGCCGCCAGAACTATCAAGGTAACAGCGACGACAAGGGCGATCGATGCGAGTGCGATGAGGACCATATTGTAGGAGGAGGCGGTCTGCATCCCTGTGGAGCCCATGCCTCCCATGGTCGGGTTGTCGTGGTGCCCAGGCGTCAGCAGCGCCACCGCCAAGCCCATGACCGCAAGCACGGCCACGACGGCGGCCGCCAGCATCCAACGCTTGGACATCGTCCCACTTTCTCCCGTCTGGCCTGAAGCCCTCCTTGGTCTTGTCCGATCCGGGACCAGAGTCCCGCCTTCATCGATGCCAGAATCAAACGCATGATTGCTGGACGGATATTTCGCCGCTGTTGTTTACACTTGTCCGGAATTGGCCCTTTGGCAATGGCATCCCCTCGCCCTCCTGCGGCATGTCTGATTTGTCAATCACATGCGCGACATAACGGTCCAATCTCGCCGCGCAGCGGACACCTAATGTCTCCGGACCGTTGACGTGGCCTTATTGCGGGGGAGGACACTACCGCATTAAGCTGGAGAGACACCTCTGAGGTGGTTCGGGGCGGAGGTACATGGCGGTGTACGCTCGGCCCTAGCACTTTACTGTCTGAGGCCCGGCGGAAGTCCATGCGTTTCCTATGATCCGTCCTGCGGACGTCTCTGCGGAACTGACTCCTCCCTAAACGCCCGCAGGATTCACGGTTCTCCATATGGTATTATCAGAACTGCACCGTGTCCGGAGATCAGAGACCTGGAGACTGAACCTTGAGATGTCCGTACCGATGAAGGTTCTGGACGGCACGCTGGCGAAAAGTTCAAAGGATTTCAACACGGTCACTCCTTCCTGAGGAAATGGACGAGGTTGACAGGAAGCTGCTGCTCCTACTTCTCGAGGACCCAAGGGTGCGGGAACAGGAGCTTGCGGTCAAGTTGGGAATATCCCGGCAGTCCGTCCACCGCCGGATGCAGGAATTGTCAAAGCTCGGAATGTTCAAGGCCGTGAAGGCCAGCCTGTCGACCGACTACATCGGCGGAGTGGCGGTTTCGATATGCGGGAGGTCCAACTCGGGCTCCATCGCGGACACCCTCGAAAGGCTCGGGGAGAGCGAGCTGACTGGCGGGGTCATGGTCTTGGGGGGTAACGAGCTACACGTTGGCGGTTATCTGAAGAACATCTCAGAGTTGGACGGCTATGTGGACTTCGTCAAGCACGCGGCCGAGATGCCGGACCCAATCGTCGCACTCCCGAGCCTCGGCGAAGGGATGAACCCGGACTCCTACGACGGCGCTAGGCTAAAGCCGGGCTTCAAGGCGGTCACTCCCCTCGACCTCAGAATAATCGCATCGCTCGTCGACGACGCTCGCAAGCCAGTCGGGGAGATATCCAAGAGCCTGGGCGTTTCCCCGAAGACCATCAGGCGGCGTATCGAGAGGATGAAGTCCCACGGAGTTCTCGACTACAGCTTCCCCGCGGACGCCTCCATGGGCGAGGACATCTATAACCTCGTCCGTATTCGCCTCAGGAGCGGGGCCGACAAGCTCATCGTGGCCAGGAGGCTGTACTCAATCGACCGCGTTCACATCGACTTGGTCAGGGGCTACAGCAACATGCCCGATCTCCTCATAGGCCATGTCTGCTCCGACAAGATGAGCGACATCCGGAGGATACTCGAGGAGTTCGAAAAGGACGAGGACGTGCTGACCGTCACCCCCAACATCGTCTATGTCGAGCGGCAGTATCCGACCTGGAATCGCAGGCTGACGCTGGAGATAGTCAAATCCGCCGAGAATGCCATGAAGCGTCGGCGCCGGCCGAGGTTCGGCGCAGAGCGCGACTGATCAAGACGCCGGACACGGAGCTCCCGCACGGAGGGAGTCCTTTGTGTATGCAGCAACTTGACCGAAATGTCCATGGCGGATTCCTACTTCGCCCGCACCGCATCCGTCTGATTTACACCACTATTTGTCCGATGTCGTCGATGTGGATGACCATGTCCCGAAGCCTGTATCTGGGTATGTGTCGGGAGGAAAGCCTCAGAGGTGGTTCGAGGAGGAGGTGATAGCGTGAGGAAGGTCGCCACAGCAATCGCGTTGTCGCTCGTAATGGTGTCGCTTGTGTTCACTCAGGCCTACATCACCGCGAGCAGCAGACACGATCAGAACGGGACGTCCGACGAGTTGTCGGCCGTCAAGAACTGCCCGTGCTGCAATTGCGTGATGAGGTTCTGCCTGCCGCCGAGCGATGTCGAGTGGATATGCAAGAACTGTGGCCATTACGAGCTCAGGCAGCTCGAATGACACGTCCAAGCGAACATGATCTTGTGACCCATGGGTCCATTCTATGAATCTGCGTGCAATCTTCAAGACGAAGGCCTTCGTACTGAAACCCCTTATCGGTATTCGTATTCCCTCACTTCTCCAAGCTGGTGCGTCAGGCTGACCTGTTCACGTCCGGGGGCTGGGAATCCGCCGTCCGCAATGTGGACGGAATGATTCATTAGTTCACATGTCGATTCCGCGCGTGAGGAAATGGACGATATCGACAGGGATCTGATCATTCTGGTCACGGCTAACCCGAGGATTAGCTTCCACGAGCTCTCGAAGAAGCTCGGGATATCGAGGCAGGCCGCTCACCGTCGGCTGCAGATCCTGATAGAATCGGGCGTGGTCAAGGGCATGACCGCGGACATGTCCGTTCCGTATCTTGATGCGCTCTCCGTAGGGATCTATGGCAGGTCCAGGGCCGCCTCGATGGAGAAGGTCCTCGACAGGCTGGCCGAGGGCGAGTTCACCCGCCGCGCCATGGTCTGCGGCGGGGGACACATCTTCGTCAGCGGGCAGCTGAGGACCATATCGGAGCTGGACGAGTTCTCCGAGTTCGTCATTCGCGTGGCGGAGTTGCAGGAACCCGTCGTCGGCGTGCACTCCCCGGAGCCGGGGCTGATGCCTTACTATTCCCCCGACGGGATAGTCTCCAAAAGGGAACGCTACAGGGACCTTTCTCCTCTGGACCTCAGGATCATCGCCGCGCTCAGAGGCGATGTCCGGCGGCCTGCCAGCGAGATCGCCAAGGTCGTCGGGGCGACGACCAAAACTGTCAGCCGTCATCTGAGCGACATGATATCCGAGGGATCGCTTGACCTCCATGTGCGCTGGGACTCGACCTTGGTCGGGGACATGTATTTCATCGCCCTGGTGACGCTCAGGGACGGCGCAAACAGCGGCGCGGTCGGCAGGAGGCTGCTCAAGAAGTACCCGTTCAAGGACGCGTTCTTCGTCGCATACAGCAACATGCCGAGCCTCCTGACCTGGATCTTCTGGACGACCGACATGTCGGAGATGCGCAGGATCCTGAGGGTGGTCGACGAGGACGAGGATGTCGTCTCCTTGGTCCCCAACTTCGTGTTCCTCGAACGCATTTACTCGAACTGGCGGAGCAAGCTGACCGATATACCGAGGACTCGTCCAGCTGGAGTCGCATCCGGGCGGGGCGCTTCTCGGAGGGGGACAGCCGGCCCGCGCTCGTCACGCTCAAATAAGCGTCTGCCGATTCGGGTCCAGTCCTGAGCTGGGAAGTGGTTCGAGGAGGGGAGGTCAGGAACATGAGCGAAAGAGGGCTTCTTGTGTGCGTGCTTGTAGGTGTCATGATCTTGAGCGTGTTCGCCGCGACGGGCATCAACGCGGCGCCGCAGTCCAAGGCACAGTGGCGGTATCTGCTGTACCTTGACGCGGACAACAGCTTAGACGTGTCCGCGGGCCCGCATCACGAGCCCGTCGTCCAGAGCGACTTCGACGAGCTCATGTCCGTGGGGTCGACGAAGGATGTCGTCGTCTACGTGTTCGTCGACAGGCTCGCAGGTCCGGCCAACCTGTTCAAGGTGAACAAGGGCTCGATGACGGAGCTCAAGGACTTCGCGCTGGACGGCGTCGAGGTCGACATGGGCGACCCCGCGACCTTGCGATCCTTCGTCGCTTACGCATTCAAGGCCACGCCTGCGGAGAAGACCCTGTTGATGTTCTGGGACCACGGGAGCCCTGAGTACGCCGCGTGGGACGACAACCCCGGCGACGCGTTGACGCACATCGAGATCACCCAGGCCCTCGAGGGCTACCATGTGGATGTCATCGGGACTGACGAGTGCTTGGTCGGCCAGTTGGAGGTGCCGTATCAGTACCTCTCGATGAATGTGGACACGCAGTACATGCTCGCGAGCGAGACCTACACTGGCTGGAGGGGATATCCGTATGATGCGACGCTCGCGAGAATGGTCTCGAACCCTGCCATGTCCCCGAGGGACATGTCCGTCATGTTCGTCGAGGAGACCCAGAAGCTACTCGGCCAGAACCCGTACCAGGGAGAGGAGGTCACGTGCCACGGAGCCGTCGACATGAGCAAGGTCCGCGGCCTCCAGTCGTCATTCATCGGGCTCGCGGACCTACTGATGACAGACATGAAGGCAAACTCGCCCATCATATCGAAGGCGAGGGCGGGCGCGTGCTTCTCCTACGGTGGGAACGCGATCAACGTGGTCGACCTCGTAACGTTCATCGAGCTCGTGGCGAAGAACTCGCACTCGAAGGCGGTCAGGGACGCGTGCGCAAACGCGGTCTCAGCGTTCCAGGAGACTCTCATAGCCCTGCAGACCACGCAGACCCTGGACCACCAGATACACGGGCTCGGGATAGTCTTCCCGAACCATTCGTGGGAGACGCCTGACTACTACTGGTCGTACTCGTTCATGACGGATGGCTGGCAGGAATTCCTCGAGTCGTACTGGGCAGCCGCTGGATCCGTCTGAGGCCCTGCAGACATCGCGCCAGGAATAGTCGGCGTCAGCCGCCTCATGCGGCTCGGCTGGCGTCGGCGCCGCCGCTTGCCGGCATTGCAGCCGCGGCAGTCGCCTGCTTCACCTTCAGTTTCCGCTTTCGGACGAGCCTGCCCGGCTTCTTCTCCGCGTCCACGGTCGGAGGTTGAGGAGTCTCCTGGGGCTGGGCCTTGACCGGGTCTGCGAGCGTGATCGGCTGGTCCGCGCTGAGAACTGCCTGAGCGGAGCTCATCAGGTAGGCGATGCTCAGCTTCGGGCTCAGCGGGACGATGGCCTCGCATGCGCGAGCGACCTCTGTGCTCGCGATGCCGCCGACGCAGGTGGTCTCGACGGGCAACTCTTGGGGGACCGGCCCGCTCGGGACCGCCATCTCCGATGGCCTCATTTCGTCAAGAACGGCCTCGGATTGTGTTTCGGCAACGATTGGGGCCGACGGTGTCAGCATTTCGGACGCCATCGCGGCTTCCTCGACGGCCACGGGCGGCGGATCCGCGGTCACAGGGAAGTCCTCAGCAAGGGGCTCGGCCGGGACTGCCGCAGGGGACTCTTCGAGGCGCACGGGCTCGGAGACGCCAGCCGGCGGCGCGCCTAATTCCTGAGCCTCAATCGCCGCGGGGGCTTCCGCCAGCGGCGATGCAGCGCTCGCGTGAACAGCATCAAAGGTACTCGCCACGCCCTCGATTGGAGCAATGGAGTCGCAGGCGGTAAGTTCAGGCTGCGCAGGAGCGGACTGCACGTCCGGGGCGGATGGCAGGCCGACCTCCAAGGCAGGCTGGACCGTAGGGGCGATCACATCGGCCCTAGGCTCGGTGGTTTCCTTGTCGGCAGACTGGATCGGTGTCTTGTCCGAGGCCGTGAGGACCGTCCTGCACGCCGGACACTTCTTCGCGCGGCTCGAGACCCGCTCCCCGCAGTGCCTGCACTGGACCGACTTGGTCTTCGGCTTGGCCCTCCCCCGCCTCTTCTCGCCTTCCGCGTTCTCAACGTTGACCTGGGGGTTCGGTTTATCGCCGGCGGCTGGCGCCGCATCGGTCGACTTGACGTCACTATTGGGTTCAACTTGGTCTGGCATGGTCTCGGGCGGTGGGCGTCTAGGAACGACCCACACCTCTCGGAGTTCGATTGACCCCGTGAGGTCTTTATGGTTTTCGGGTGAATCGCGAATTGGTGAAAACCAGGCTGGTGAGCTTTAAATAGGTGGAGCGAGGGCCCCGCGCGTGCCGTCGAGCATCGTCCAGGCCCTCGAGCCAATCGGAGGACCAGGACACGATCACTAGCCGGCAACCCTCAAGCTTCTAGTACGAAATCGCGATTCACTCCTGCCAAAGGGGGGCGGTTTTCACGAAGGGGATTGTTGTCTACGACACATACTACGGCAATACGAAGATGGTGGCGGAAGCCATCGTCGGGCAGCTCAGGGCGGAAGGGCACGACGCGGAGATCTTCAGCTTCAGGGACCTCGAATCCCCGCCTTCGCAGGGCGACTTCCTGTTCGTGGGGTCGCCGATAAGGATGGGGAAGGTCACCAAGAAGGCGAGGAAGTTCATGGAGCGCATGGACGTCGAGGCCTGGAAGGGCAAGCCCATAGTGACTTTCGTCACCATGCTGCCGCCTCCTGGACCCGAGGCTGACGCGAAGAAGAGAGAGAGCTACGAAAAATGGGACATAAAGGCTGCCCAGCAGATCAGGGAGGCCGCTAGGGCCATGGGCCTGAACGCTTTGGAGAGCGTCCTCATGGCTCATGTCAAGGGGCTGAAGGGCCCCCTTGCCGACGACGGTCTGGAGAAGAGCAGGCAGTTCACCCACGACTTCATCGCAACTCTGAATAGCCCTTCAGTCAATCCAGGCGTGGGGGTTGTGTGACGAAAGTCCTTGTCGCATACATGTCTTCGACTGGGAACACGAAGAAGATCGCCGATGCCATCTACGGGGAGATCTCCGCGGAGAAGGAGATACGGCCGATTAAGGATGTGCA